>JAUNJW010000035.1 GCA_030533035.1 Erysipelotrichaceae bacterium | reverse complement strand
GGAAGGCAACATCCGCACCGAAAAGTGGAAGAAGAAGCTGAAGAAATATCTGACTGATAATTTCAAAGGGAAAGACCTGGTTTTAAAAACCATGGAAGGCATCACCCTCAAGGAGATGGGGGAAGTGCGGGCCTATTCACTGGAAGACAGGATTGCGCCGGCGGATGATCTGGTCATTGACCCGATGCCGAACCTCTATTTCCAGAGAGACCCGTTTTCCTCAGTCGGCAATGACGCCGTGATTTCCAGCATGCATTTCGCAACGCGGAAAAGGGAGACAATCTACGCCGATTATATCCTGCGCTTTCATCCCGATTTCGCCGGCTTTGTCAAAGAACAGTATTCAAGAAAAGAACACGCCACCATTGAGGGCGGCGATATCCTGAACCTGAACCGGAGCACGCTGGCCATCGGCATCTCGGAAAGGACGTCCCCGGACGCGATCGAACTGCTGGCTTCACAGCTGTTCGCCGATGAGCAGAGTCCCGTCAGGACTGTGCTGGCGTTCAAGATTCCTTCCGCGAGGGCGTTCATGCATCTGGATACGGTATTTACCCAGATTGACCGGAATACCTATGTTGTCCATCCCGGTATTCTCGGACCGCTGACCGTGTTTGAAATCACACCGGCAAAAACAGGAATCAGAATCAAAGAAGCCAGAGGATCGCTGCAGCAGATCCTTGAACAATATACGCACAGTGACAGCGTGGAGCTGATCAGCTGCGGCGGCGATGACGTGATCGCCTCCCGCCGTGAGCAGTGGAACGACGGTTCCAATACCCTGGCCCTGGCGCCGGGAAAGGTCATCGTCTATGACCGCAACAATGTCACAAATACCATTTTGAGAGAAAAAGGGATCGAGGTACTGGAGATGCCTTCCTCCGAGCTTTCCCGGGGAAGAGGCGGCCCCCGCTGCATGTCCATGCCACTGATCAGGGAGGAAATATAATTATGGGAATCAGTTTAAGCGGCAGAAGCTTTCTCACGCTTCTGGATTTCACACCGGATGAAATCCGCTATCTTTTAGGTCTTGCCGATGAATTCAAGAGAATGAAGAGAACCGGCACCCCGCACAGATATCTGGAAGGCAAACAGATCGTATTGTTATTTGAAAAGACATCGACCCGGACACGCTGCTCGTTTGAAGTGGCAGGCCGCGACCTCGGCATGGGCGTCACCTTCCTGGATTCCGGCAGCTCGCAGATGGGAAAGAAAGAGTCCCTGGCGGATACCGCCAAAGTATTGGGAAGAATGTTTGACGGCATCGAGTACAGAGGCTACAAGCAGAGCGTTGTCGAGGATCTGGCGAAATACTCCGGCATCCCGGTCTGGAACGGCCTGACCGATGACTTCCATCCGACCCAGATGCTGGCGGATATCCTGACAGTACAGGAGGAATTCCATGACGTCAGGGGCAGAAAGCTCACATTCTTCGGCGATGCGAGAAACAATGTCGCCAACTCGCTCATGGTCGTCTGTTCCAAGCTCGGCATGCGCTTCTGCGCCTGCGGTCCGAAGGAGCTCTGGCCGGAAGAAAGCCTGATTGAAAAATGCAGAAAGATCGCTGATGAAACCGGGGCCGAACTGGAATTCACCGATGATCCCGCCATCGGCGCCAGGGACTGCGACGTTCTTTATACAGACATCTGGCTCTCCATGGGCGAACCGGATGAATTATGGGCAAAGAGAATTGAGCTTCTGCAGAAATACCAGGTCAATAAGGAACTGATCGCGCAGGCAAAACCGGACGCCATCTTCATGCACTGCCTGCCGGCGTTCCACGACCGCAACACAACCGTCGGAGAAAGGATTTACCAGACATTCGGCCTTGAGGCGATGGAAGTGACCGACGACGTCTTCCTCGGCCCCCAGGCCAGACAGTTTGACCAGGCGGAAAACCGCATGCACACGATCAAGGCTGTCATGTATGCCACATTGAAATAAACCGCAATGAAACAGAAAATCGTGGTGGCCTTCGGCGGCAACGCCCTGGGCAGAACACCGCAGGAACAGCTGAAAAAGGTCCGCAATACGGCCAAAGCGATCGCGGATCTTGTCGAAGAAGGATACGAAATCATCATCACCCACGGCAACGGCCCCCAGGTCGGCATGATCAATGAGGCCATGGAATACGCCGCCCGCCACCGGGAGGGAATTACCTTCATGCCATTTGCCGAGTGCGGCGCCATGTCGCAGGGCTATATCGGCTATCATCTGCAGCAGTCGGTCAGAAGGCAGCTGGAGAAAAGAGGCATTCAGAAGGATGTTGTCTCAGTGATCACCCAGGTCGCTGTCGACCAGAAGGATCCCGGCTTCCAGAATTTCACCAAGCCGGTCGGCCAGGTCTGGTACACAAAAGAAAAGGCGGAGGCCATCGCCGCGGAAACCGGCTATGTCTTCCGGGAAGAAAAAGGGAAGGGATTCCGGCGGGTTGTCCCGTCTCCCAGACCGGAGGAGATCATTGAGCTCAATGTCATCAGAACCCTGGCGGAAGCCGGCAGTATTGTCATCGCCGCCGGCGGCGGGGGAATCCCGGTCGTCAAAACCGACCATGGCATTAAAGGCGTGGCGGCCGTGATCGACAAGGACTACACCAGCGCCCTGCTGGCCAGAGAGCTTCATGCGGATATTCTGATGATCCTGACCAACATTGAGAAGGTCTGCCTCAATTACGGAACCGAAAATGAGGAACAGCTTTCGGAAATCTCCATCGAAGACGCCGAAAAGTATATCAGTCAGGGGCAGTTCGGCGAAGGCTCCATGAAGCCCAAGGTGGAAGCCTGCGTCTGCTTCGCGAAAAACGGCGGCAGCGCCGTCATTACAAGACTGGAATGTGCCAGAAAAGCACTCAGGCACAGAACCGGAACCTGGATCACACAATGATCAATGGGGAAGAGATGGATCTGTCTCTTCCTTTTTGCATGAAAAAAGGCACCTTTGCGGTGCCGTTGCGGCTCACTCAGCCGGATTGAAGCGGTAGCCCTTGCCGCGCAGGACACGGATGAACTGCGGCCGGGAAGGATTGGCTTCGATCTTTTCGCGGATATGGCGGACGTGGACTGAGATCACAAGGTGACAGTCGTAGGGATTGTCATTCCAGACATTCTCATAAATCTCTTCTGCTGACTTGACCTCGTCGGGATGTTCCATCAGATAGGAAAGAATATCAAACTCGATCGGGGTCAGATGGGATGACTTGCCATTGGACTCAACAGTCCGTGTTTCTTTGTTCAGTAACGGGTTCAATTTAGTCTCCTTTCTTTCTCAGCCATGCGCTGAGGGAATATTCGGTGCCGTAGGCATCATCGTAATCAATAATGGTAACAGAGCCGTATTCAGAACTGTCGATCGCAATCAGGTCTTCAAGGCTGATTGCCTCTGACAGGCGGTAGTTATAGTGGTTGGAGTAGTTGTAGGATTTTGGTGAATCTGTATTTCCGAAGCTGAGATAAGCTGTCTGCTTATGTGTTTCAGGGGAATAGAATGTATCGATTCCCGCGTGCCGGTATTTTTCCATGATCTGCCAGATCTCATTGGCTGGGCTGATCTTACTGACGGGAAGATATACTTCCGCGCTGACATAGAGCTCGTCGTAATTGCCGCTTTCTGAGATTCTGCCCGGATTGTTTCGCTCGGCAGGGGTGCTGTAGTCCATTTTGAGAAACTGGTTGTCAGTGAATGTATAGCGTTCCGCCTGGCCGAAGCCGTGGGTGTGATAGGCGGCGAAGGCACAGACCGCGGCCGCCGCTGTCAGGGCTGCGAACATCCCAAGGATTTTCACGGTCAGCTGGATCTTCCTTCTGTAGACGAACTGCGCCACCACATAGATGAACAGCAGCAGCAATACCAGGGTCAGGAATTCCACCGAGAAGCTGTTCATGGCCGAGAAGCAGATCATCAGCAGGATCGCGAACGCGTACAGGTTGATGATCAGCCGGTAGGCAAGGGGATGATCGGACAGCTGCCCGGCCCGCTCGCTCTTTCTTCTGACAAACTGGCTGTACAGGCCATAGCCGGCGGCCAGTGTGTAGACGGCTGTGACGAGGGTGCAGCTCCAGCTGTACGGGGTGCTGGCGTCCGAGAGAGCCAGGACGAGATTGCGGACGTTCATCGCCAGGGGCGACAGCCACAGGGCGAATCTGCCGCTGTCGATGAAATTTCCGCCGGCCACCGTGTTGGCGACGAAGGAGGATAACACTCCCAGAAACAGCAGCGGGGCAAAGCTCCAGGCGCCGATCATGACAATGCCGTCGAAGGTATTGTTGGCGATCAGGAACCAGAAGGTGTGGATCACCAGCAGGGTGACTGTGAAGAAGGCCTCCTGGCCAAGGATGGTGAGCAGTTCCGTAAAGGGCACCGCGCCGACCGCATTGATCAGCCATAATGCCGTTGAAGTGATCAGGAAGCAGCCGAAGATCAGCGTGAAGGCGAAGACCATGTTTGTGATCAGATGTTCGCTTCTGCTTAACGGCAGGGCCAGCAGCTGGTCGGCGCTTCGTCTGTTATGGACGAAGGCGAACAGGATCACCGGCAGGATATAAGTCATCATACCCGCCAGGACTGTCATGACTTCAACGCTTCCCATGTAATCGGAACGGATATTGTCAGAGCTGATCAGCGGGATGGCTGAGAGCCCGAAGAAGACGACGGTGAAGAAGATGACGGGAATCCGGTAATTCCTGAACAGATACCTGAACCAGTTCTTATTCATGGGATTCACCTCTGCTTTCGAGTTCATAGATGAACAGTTCCTCGAAGCTGACCGGCAGGACGTCCGTCAGCAGCGGCTTCATTTCCCCAAGCTTTTCCAGGACTTCTTCCTGGCTGCCGCGGATGACAAGCTTTGACACCCGGCCTTCCTGCTCATAGTGCAGCAGATCTAATTCACTGAAGTCCTCTCTTGATTTTTCTTCAGCGAAAGCCAGCTGGTACTTGTTGATCATGTCCTTTGACTCAAGCAGGTCGCCATAGCTGACGATCTTTCCGCCTTCGAGAATGCCGAAGGAGTCACAGATGTCTTCAAGCTCCCGCAGGTTGTGGGAGGAGATGATGACCGTCAGGCCTTCATCCTCAATCAGGGTGCTCAGCGCTTTTTTGAACCGCAGCCTTGCCAGCGGCTCAAGGCCGTCATAGGCTTCGTCGAGAAGCAGCAGCTTCGGTTTGACGGAAAGGGCGAACAGCAGCGAGACTCTGCGCTTCATGCCCTTGGACAGGTTTGTGATGGACATCTTTTCGTCCAGCTCAAACAGGGTGAGATACTTTCTGAAATCTTCTTCAGAAAAGCTGTACATGGTTTCATAGAGAAGCTTCATGGATCCGACGGTGGAGCCGACCGGATAGTAGGCTTCGTCCGGGACAAATGCGATTTCCCGGCGGGTCAGCGGTTCCGCGGATGTATCCGCCCCGTGCAGGGTGATGGACCCCGCATCCGCTTCATATACGCCGGCGATCAGCCTGAGAAGGGTGGATTTGCCGGCGCCGTTGATTCCGACCAGTCCGAAGATGGAGGAATCAGCGACTTCAAGATTCAGATCATCGAGAACTCTCTTTGATCCGAAGGATTTGCAAAGATGTTCTATTTTCAGCATCATTCAGCCTCCGCATAGAGCTTTTCCACGCTGTGGATCAGCTCGTTTTTTGTAATGCCCGCCGCTTTGAGCGGCTTCAGAACGGAGAGGATCTGCGCTTCTTTTGAGGCACTGACATCGATGTCTGCCACATAGACGCCTTTCTTGGGCAGGTTATATACAACGCCCGCGATTTCCAGCTCGACATAAGCCCTGGCTGCGGTGTTCGGGTTGATCCCGTTCTCCTGGGCCAGCTGGCGGACGGATGGAAGCTTGTCGCCCGGTCTCAGAACACCGGCTTCAATAAAGCGCAGGATCTGGGTCTGAATCTGTTCATATATCGGAACTTTGCTCTGTAGATTCAGAAGAAACATTGACCGGCACCTCCAATCTGTATTAACTGTACTAAGTGTATTATCTGTCTGACCGCGAGTCAATAGGTAAAGACAAATTTTTTCAGTAAATGTATTACAATGAAAAAAAGCATTGGGGAGGTATTTATGGAAGAAACAAGGCCTTATGTGCCGTGGGATATGATGAACAGCTTCATGATTGATGTTTTCATGAAGTACGGCGTACCGGAGGAAGACGCAAAAATCTGCGCGGATGTGCTTCTGGAATCCGACCGCCGTGGCATTGAAAGCCATGGCTGCAACCGTTTCAAACCGATTTATCTCGACCGTATCGAAAACGGCACGCTGCTGCCGGTGACTAAAATCGATATCCTCAAAGAGACTCCGACCACACTCGTCATGGACGCCAACAACGGCATCGGCATGGTGGCCAGCCATAAGATGATGGAAAAGCTGATTGAAAAGGCGAAGGTGTACGGCATGGCCGGCGGCGCCATCTGCAACTCCACCCATTACGGCATTGCCGGCTACTGGACAACGATGGCGGAAAAAGCGGGCATGATCGGTATTTCCGGAACCAACGCCAGGCCGTCCGTCGCCCCGACATTCGGCGTCGAGCCGATGATGGGCACCAACCCGCTGACATTCACGATGCCGACAGACGAGGAATTCCCGTTCAACTTTGACTGCGCGACCTCCATCGTCCAGAACGGCAAGATAGAATTCTATGAAAGGATGGGGAAGGAAACCCCGGCCAACCTGGTCATCACAAAGGACGGGGGAACCATGACCGATTCCCATGACATCCTGAAGGAAATGAGGGCAGGAAACTGCGCGCTGCTGTCGATCGGCGGCGCCGGGGAAGAGACCGGCGGCTACAAGGGCTACGGTTTCACCACAATCGTTGAAATCCTTTCGGCAGCCCTGTGCGGCGGACCGTACATGAAGGCACTGTCCGGCAGGGACGAAAACGGCAATCATAAAATGTACCGGCTCGGCCATTTCTTCTTTGTCATCAATCCGGAATTCTTCATGGGTCTCGACACATTCAGGACGACAGCCGGCGGCATTCTCAGGGATCTGAGAAATTCCGAAAAGGCGCCCGGGGCGGAAAGAATCTACACGGCCGGTGAAAAGGAATATCTCGCCTGGTGTGACAGAAAAGACAAAGGCGTTCCGGTCGGTGAGTCCATCCAGAAAGAACTGGCTGAACTGCGCGACCGCTTCGGCCTGGATTACACATTCCCGTTTGAGTGAAAACGGCACAGAAACAAAAAACTGCGGAGATCACTGATCCCGCAGTTTTCCTATGGCGTGCTCAAGGAGATTCGAACTCCTGACCCCTAGCTTCGGAGGCTAGTACTCTATCCAGCTGAGCTATGAGCACAATTGCGCAGTAATGATTTTAGCACGATATGATATAATTTCAAAGATGACAGTCAGAACAGAAAAAATAAAATTAATCGTCTGCGATATCGACGGAACCATCATCCCCGGCGGAAAACATGAGATCTCCCGGCGCCTGAAAGAGGATTTTGACAGGGCAATGGCAAAGGGTCTGAAAGTCATGATCAACACCGGCCGTCATTTTACATTCCTCCAGCCGAGCCTGTTTGAGGATCTGCCGATGGACATCATCGGCACAATCAACGGCGCCTGTGTCAACCGAAGAGACGGCAGCGTGATTGAGAAGCATCCGATGAGCGCAGCCCAGATGCATACCATCACACTGCTGAGCATTGAAAACAATGTCGGCCTCGGCTTCAAGTTTGAGGACCGCATTGTCACCTATGCCAACCATGAGAAGTTCGTGGAAGGCTATGTGCAGAAGGGAACCCCCTATGAACTGACTGTGCTTGACGGCACCCGGACCAGAAACCATCACATTGAACACGGATATCCGCTTGGCACCTTCATGATCGGCGCCGATCATTCCATCCGCGAATTTGTGCGCATGGTGCCGGATCTCCAGTTCGCCTGGAGCTTCCGCGGCGGTTTCGACGTCTTCTCCTCCAAAGCCACAAAAGCCACTTCCGTGGAAGCGGCGCTGCGGGCGTATGACCTGAAATGGGAAAATGTCATTGCCTTCGGCGATGCCGGCAATGATACGCCGTTCCTCAAGCCAGCCGCGATTGCGGTGGCAATGGAAAACGGCAAGGACGACGTCAAGTCGGTCGCCGACATCATCGCCCCGCCATGCAAGGAAGACGGCGTGGCAAAGGTGCTTGAAGAACTGAATCTTGTCTGACAACCCGGAAAACAAAACCGGGTTTTCTTTTTCCCGGTCAGTTCATATGGAATTTCGTCATGTAATAGTTCATCTTGCGGCCGCCGCGGATGATCATGTGCAGCGACATGAAGATCATGATGCCGAATACGACGGAACCGGTGATCAGGTTCAGCGTTCTCTGCAGTTCAAGATTGTCGGTGAACATCGGCAGGAAGGCTGTCTGCAGCGAGAGAATACCGAGCAGGGCGGCGGACATCGCGATCATCTGCGTTCCCGACAGCAGCGGCGAATGATATTTCCGGTGGGCGATATAGCCGCTCACCGCCGAAACAATCAGGTACAGCGAGAAGGCAGCCATCGCGTATAATGAGTGGCCCGGATAATGGACCACATAATGCTCGTTGACAATCATGACCGTCATCAGGAACAGGCAGGTCATCATCGCGAACATGAGATAGCCGATCATCATGTACAGCTTGTACTGCTGGAACAGCGACGGCTTGTCAAACTGATAGCTTCGTAACATGACAAAGCGGGCGACTGTCAGCGAGAGATAGAAGAAGGCCGAGTCAATGAACCACTGGTTGTGATAGCGGATCGAGACATATGTGTAGTAGAGGGACATGATCAGGTTCAGCTCCATTGACAGGCACAGGCCGAGGCTTTTCTTCTGCATGATCTCGAAGACTTCCAGTTCTTCCTGCAGCCGGTTCGAGGAAACAAACAGCCAGATCCAGTAGATGGTCATCACCGCCGTGTAAATGGCCAGGGTCCAGATCGGTATGAGCAGGAACAGCGAACTGATCCGGAAGAACCATATACAGGTCAGCAGCAGCGCGCTCAGGGCGATCAGTATGAAAATGATCCGGAACGGCACGTCGACGATAATAAAGAATATCCTCAGCAGAAGGTCTTTCATAAACTGAATTATACTGATAAACCGCCGTTTTTGTATATATGTTAAAAGTCAGCAGATTTCCCGTTCCGGCAACCTGTGGCTGTAAAGGCAAAAACAGAATCCATTTGTATACGGGGAGAACAGTTGCTATAATCTGCTTGAAGAAAGGGCCCGGAATCATTCCGGCGCAGTGATAGGATGAAGCTGTAAGCATTGGAAAACGCACTCTGACATACATCGTTTCAATTCATTTTTTATCGTGTCAAAAAAGAGGTTACGCAGACAATGCTGAAGATACAGAATCTGACGATCACATACAGACGGGACGGACGTGTCCTGGCTGATCATTTTGATCTTGTACTCAACAGCCTGGACAAGGCTGTTTTGATCGGGGAAGAGGGCAACGGCAAATCCACGCTCCTGAAGTGGATCCACGATCCTGCCCTGATTGAGGATTACGCGGATGCGGAAGGCATCTGCCTCAAAGAGAAGGAAAAGACCGGCTGGCTGCCCCAGCAGCTGCCGCCGGAAGACGCTGACAAAACAATTTATGAATATTTTATGGAAGAACCGCAGTTCACGGAGTGCGGCCCGAAGGAACTGGGCAGACTGGCGGCTTCCATCCATATTCCCGGTGATATTTTCTATTCCGACCAGGTGATGGCCACTTTAAGCGGCGGTGAGAAGGTCAAGGTCCAGATGGCGAGGATCCTGCTGTCAAAGCCGACGGTTTTACTGCTGGATGAGCCCTCCAACGATCTTGATATTGAAACCCTGGAATGGCTGGAGGACCTGATCATCCATTCTGAACAGGCGGTACTGTTCATCTCCCACGATGAGGTGCTGATTTCCCGCGCCGCCACCCGGATCATCCATATGGAGCTGCTGCACAGGAAAACACAGAGCCGCATCACCCAGGCGGCCATGGGCTATGAGGACTACATCAGCCGAAGAAGCGATCAGTTTGAGCGGCAGATGCAGCAGGCGGTCTGGGACAGAAGGGCGGACGCGGCCAGGATGGAGCGCTACCGCAGAATCCAGCAGCGGGTCAATCATGAGCTCAACAGCGTCTCCCGCCAGGATCCCCACTCCGGCCGGCTGCTCAAGAAAAAGATGCACGCGGTCAAGTCGCTGGGAAAGCGGTTTGAGCGGGAACGTGAAAACATGACGGAGATTCCCGAACAGGAAGAAGCGATCGGCTTCAGCTTCAGTGAGAACTGCCGCATTCCCGCCGGCAAGAAGATCCTGGATTTTCACCTGGATGAGCTGAAAACCCCGGACGGCCGTCAGCTGTCGAAGGACATCCATCTGGAGGTCTACGGCCCGGAACATATATGCATCACCGGCGCCAACGGCTGCGGCAAGACCACATTGTTAAGGATCATCGCGGAAGAGCTTCTGGCAAGAGATGATATCAGGGCAGCCTATATGCCCCAGAATTATGAGGACCTGCTTGACCTTGATGTCACGCCGGTTGAATTCCTGGCCCCGCAGCGGGATAAGGAAAGCGTGACAGCGGCCAGGCAGTATCTTGGCGCGATGCGCTATACAACCGATGAAATGGAACATGCCATCCGCGATCTCTCAGGCGGGCAGAAGGCGAAGATCCTGCTGCTGAAAATGAATCTCGATAAAGCCGATGTGCTGCTTCTCGACGAGCCGACCCGCAACTTTTCACCGCTGTCAGGACCGGTCATCCGGCAGATGATTTCGGAATTCGGCGGCTGTGTGATCAGTGTTTCCCATGACCGCATGTTCATTCAGGAAACCGCGCGGAAGGTCTATGTTCTTGACAGGGACGGAATTCATCAGATTTGAGCACAAATGTTTGAGAGGAAGTCAATAAAAAGATAAAATAGTTCTGTAAGAGTGCGGTTGCACCGGAAGGAGAAACAATAATGAAGTACAGATGCACAATCTGCGGTCACATCTATGACGAAGAAGCTGAAGGCGTAAAATTCGCTGACCTGCCCGAAACATGGGTCTGCCCGACCTGCAAACAGCCCAAGTCCAAATTCGTCGCTGTTGAAGAAAATCAGACATGGGCGGCTGAACATGTCGTCGGCGTCGCCAAGGGCGTTTCCGAAGATATTCTTGAAGACCTGAGAGCCAACTTCACAGGCGAATGCTCAGAAGTAGGCATGTACCTGGCAATGGCAAGAGTTGCGTTCAGGGAAGGCTATCCTGAAATCGGCATGTATTATGAAAAGGCCGCGTACGAAGAAGCTGAACACGCTGCCAAGTTCGCTGAACTGCTCGGCGAAGTTGTCACCGATTCCACAAAGAAGAACCTCGAAATGAGAGTCGAAGCTGAATTCGGCGCAACTGAAGGCAAGACCGACCTGGCCAAGAGAGCCAAGGCTGCCAACCTCGACGCGATTCATGACACAGTCCATGAAATGGCAAGAGACGAAGCCAGACACGGCAAGGCATTCAAGGGCCTGCTCGAAAGATATTTCAAGTAAGATCAGCCTGAATTGAAGACGGCGGCATGCGCTGCCGTCTTTTCTAGTGCGCAAAAAAACCTGTCCGCTTGCGGGACAGGTTCATCTGTTAATCTTTGACAGCGTATTGTTTCAGTCTTGCGAAGGCTTCCTGCACTCTGGAAAG
>JAUNJW010000230.1 GCA_030533035.1 Erysipelotrichaceae bacterium | reverse complement strand
ATTTCCGCAAGGCTGATTTCCGGATGACGGTAGCGGGCGTTGGGGTTCTTTTCCTGAAGAACCGCGTAGCCGATCGCCTTCTGCGGGCAGGCATGGATACAGGACATGCAGCCGAAACAATTGGTGTAATCATAAACAGCCCTGCCGCCTTCAACACGGATACACCCCTTCGGACACACACGGGTACAGATGCCGCAGCCGATGCATTTGTCAGACACTTTGTATCTGGGCTTTTCTATAGAGGCACTGTAGTCAATGGCATTCGCGATATAGCCTTCATAGAAGTCAACTTCTTCTTTCGAAGCCGGCTGGATGTAATTCTTTCTTTCCCCGAGATCCGCTTTGATCAGGGCAAGATGCTCATCCACTTTTTTCTCAGGATCCAGTTTTCTCTGTTCTTCGATATCAAAGACAGGCAGCGCGTTATCGAGCATCTGAACTGTATTGAAGTAATCGATATGCTTTCCTTCTTTTTCAAAGAATTCCGCATTGCGGGCAGCGCATCCGCCATGGTGCATTCCGTAAGTCATGACGATATAGAAATATTCTGTTTCAAACTCTGATCCCAGAATGAAATCCTTTACCAGCACCGGCAGGTCAAATTCATACAGCGGGCAGACAATACCGATTCTGTCTGCTTTATACTTCCTGCTCTCCTTTTTCATCTCCTGGGGAATGCTGTAAAGCTCTTTATCGAAATGTTTCGCGGCATACAGGCTGTTGCCGGTTCCTGTGAAATAGAAAATCATATGCTCTCCTCAGTCTTATCTGTTCATCTGCATTCAAGAATGATCTCTCTGATTTCTTCACGTGACAGCTGACGGGCGTTGGTTGTGGTGACATTGCATGTCGCCGCAACCGCGGAAGCTGTTTCTTCCGTCACTTCGATTCCTGCTTCAGAGAATGTCATCGGCAATTCAAGACATTTTATAAATTCACGCAGTTTCGCAATGCCTTCCTTCGCGGTTTCAAGCTGTGTTTTTCCTTCCGGATCAACTTCCATGACATTGACCGCAAAGCGGGCAAACATTTCAGAACCAGCTTCAACAATATGGTCATAATAGACCGGCTGCAGGATTGCCAGCTGGCGTCCGTGCGCCGCATGGGTATAAGCTGCCAGCATGTTTTCAATGCCATGGGCCTGGAAATCGCCGGGCTTGCCTGTATAGAAGCTGAACGACTGGATCAGGGAGGAATCCCACATCAGATTGGAGCGGATCTCCATATTGTCAGGGTCTTTCATTAATGCTTTTCCGTTGCGGATGATATTCTTCATCAGGGATTCATTGATCTCATCCCAGACGTTTGTTCCCTGGCCGAAATAGGTTTCCATGCAGTGGCTCAATGAGTCAAATACACCCGGTGTAAAGGTGTGAAGCGGAACTGACATCACATAGGCAGGATCCTCAATGACAAAGTCTGCGTACGGACCGACGAATGTTTTCTTTTCATGTGTCTTTTCGTTTGTACACGCTCCGAGATGGTCCATCTCAGCGCCGGCGCCGGAAATTGTCAGGACAACTGCATATTTTCCCATCTTTTCTGGAATATTGTGTCTGATCATCTCTTCGTCCCAGATATCTCCCTCAATCTCTGCGCCGGCAGCCATGATCTTGGTGCTGTCAACAACTGATCCACCGCCAAGGGCAATCATGAGGTCAATGTTTTCTTTTTTATACATTGCGATTCCTTCCAGAATCTTTTCATAGGAAGGACTGGAAGCGACTCCGCCGAATTCAAACACAGTCTTGCCGCATTCTTCCAGGGTTTTTCTGACTTCATCCAGGATACCGTTCCTTTTGACGGAACCGCCGCCGTAAACGATCATGATATTCTTCCCGTATTTTTCCATTTCCTTAGAAAGGTATTTCTTTACACCGCCTTCCTCGAAATAGACCTTGACAGGCATGTGATAAATAAAATTCTGCATCGCTGTTCCTCCCTCTTTACAGTTACAGTATGCAGAATGTTTTATGAAGTGTGAAATGCCTATATCAAATTATCTGTCATTCAGATTATGAATTCCGAAGCAGGAAAGAAATTCATGCATTGCCGGGCTGTATACCGCCCTTTTTTTCCAGATCAGGGACGCGGAAGACGTCTTCTGCGGTGAAAGCGGGATAAAGACAAGGTTGTCTCCGGTATATTTTCTGGTTTCCAGGCAGATCGTCACCCAGTCACTGAGTTCAGTCAGGATCATGGCGTTTCTGAATAATGTATAAGTGGCAGCCACATGCGAGCGGGGACCGATCCATTCGCGGACGTCATTGCGCAGCCTGCTGTTGGCCGGCACAATCAGCGTTTCCTTCTGAAGTTCACCGGCAGTCACATACTCTTTTGCCGCAAGCCTGTGATTTCTGTTCACAAGGATACCCCATTGTTCAGAAGTATTCAGACTGAAGACTTCGTATTTCATAGTATTGACGGACTGAACTATATATCCGATGTCTGCCGTCCCTTTATCGATTGCGGCGCAGATCTCCTCCGCGTTTCCGGAGTGGATATGAAACTGTACTTTCGGATGATTCAGATGAAAGTCCCGGATTTTTCCAGCCACAAGATCGAACGACTCAATTTCGCCGCAGGCAATATAAATCTCTCCTTCCAGTTCATTCTGTCGTGTATGATCTGCCCTGGCCCTGTTATACAGTTTCAGAATGTCCTCGGCAGTTTCCCGGAAGAGTACCCCTTCCTCTGTCAGGATGACTTTTTTATTTGTCCGGACAAAAAGCTTTCTGTCCAGTTCTTCCTCCAGTTCCATCAGCTGTCTTGAGATTGTCGGCTGGGAAACATGCAGAAGTTCAGCGGCATGGGATATGTTTTCCTCATCCGCAACTGTGAGAAAATACTCCAATACTCTCAGATCCATAGGTTTCGTCCTCCTGCGTGCATAGTCCTGTCACAATTATATACTGCCTGTCTGCCGTAAATGCATAGAGACATTGACCCTGCTGTTCAATCCACAGTTCATTTTTATGCGGCTGCTCAGAAAAAAGGAAAAGGACCCGCAGTGATAATAACAGCAGATCCTTGTAAACATGTTATGGATCCGGAAGAGAACATGATCCTTCCGGATATCGTGATTTATTTTTCTTCTGCTTTGCTGAAATCGTTAAGACCGACCGCGTTTGTGACAGGTACTGAGAACGCGATGCCGTTGGCTTCACTTTCCAGACCTGCTTTGGAATAAATCATGCGCAGCACTTCGTCCTTGGACTCCGCCGGGACAAGGATGATCACAACTTCCTTTTCCGGCTGGATTGTAATATTGAACATTTCTTCCGCTTCCGTTGATGTTGTGCCGCGGCCCTTGAGGATTGTGCCCCCGGCAGCTCCGGCTTTGCGGGCAGCCATCATGACATGGTCAGAGAATCCTGCGTTGATGACACAGAAGACCGCTTCGTATTTTTTGTCAGCCATTTTTACTTACCATCCTTTGATCATTGCTTAAAAATCCGTAACTCAGTTTGCCGATAACACTGGACAGCGGCACCGCGAATGAGACACCCGTACCGTTGTTGACTGTACGGAAACGCTCTTCCAGGGCTTCCATGATTGCGTTGACCTTCTCTTCGCGGACAATACTGAAGATAATGCTGCGTTTGTTGTCCTTGAGACCGAGGAATTCCACCAGATTTGAATCGGCGGTTCCGGTACCGACAATGGCAATCTGCAGATTGGCGTCGAATGTCTTGATGAAATCCGCGAAGAAGGTTCCTTTGCCCTTCTGCACAACCGTGATCAGCATCACCAGTTTATGAGGGGCAAGATTTCCTGCTGAATTTTTATTTTTCACATCCATCGGATATCAGCCTCCTATTCGAAATATATGATCTGCGCATCATCCGCAGACAGGATCTTCT
>JAUNJW010000229.1 GCA_030533035.1 Erysipelotrichaceae bacterium | reverse complement strand
CCCTTCCGGAATCCCGTCATGAATACATTGTTTCTGTTTTTATTGCTTTGTGAAGCGGACCTGGGGAATGCCCGGGGTCGGTTCAATCACCGCGTCAAAGCCGGTGACCTTCCCCTCTTCAATAATGAAGGTGACAGGGAACTGGACGCCATAGACAAACATGGCGGCGTCAAAGACGTCATAGTTGTAATGACTCAGCATGCCCTGGTAGCTCTCCCACTGCAGGGCGTAACCCTGGTCTGTGCAGCTGATTGTGATGGTGCCGAAGCCCTCGCTTGCATAGACGCCGGCGTACTCTTCCGCAGCCAGTGACGGGGAAGTGTCCTTCACCCTGGCGGCTTCCTTTGCCTGCATACCTGCGGCCATGCCGGCGAACAAAGGTCCGAGCACCTCATTGATGGCGGCAGTCCAGTCTTTTTCTTCAGCGCCGATATAATCATCAAGTATCTGGTAAGTGATCGCGTTGCACAGGAAATTGGTGGTGCCGTTGGAAAGAACAATCACGCCGAGATCCTCGCCCGGCAGGATTGTCATCAGAGCCGAGAAGCCCAGGGTATTGCCGCCATGGCTGCACATTCTCTGTCCCCTGTAGAGATCGGTGAACCAGCCCAGGCCATAGGTGGTCTCAGTGATTTCCGGTAAGAAGAACAGATATGGCGTGCCGAGCACCTGCGGCCTGTGCATTTCATCCAGCGTCGCTTTTTCACAGAGCTTCTTCCCCTCCCATGTGCCGTCGCCCAGCTGAAACTTCAGATATTTCACCATATCCTTCGCGTTTGAAACGATCGCACCGGCCGGGCCGACTGCTTTTAAGGAAAGATACGGCTGGGCCAGATTGCCCTGCGGGGTGGCGACATAGCCAAGCGACCTGTTTTCGTTCTGTTCCATTTCCTCAATGGTGAAAACCGTGTCATTCATACCGAGCGGTTCCAGGATTCTTTCCTTCACCAGCTCTTCCCATGACTTGCCGGTGACCGCTTCAGCGACATAGCCGGCAAGAGCGACCATCTGGTTGGAATATTTGAAGCCGGCCCGGAAGTCATACTGCGGTTTAATGAATTCCAGCATCGGAACAAGATCTGCCCTCTTTTCGGGAACCGGATAGATGGACTGGGCGTCATATGCCGCGACACCGGTGCGGTGGGACAGCAGATCGCGCAGGGTGACGTGATCCGCCACCCAGGGATCATAGAGTTTCAGATCCGGGACATAGGTTTTAACAGGTGCGTCCCAGGACACCTTTCCCTCTTCGGCAAGCATGCCGAGAATCAGCGCGGTAAAGCTTTTGGTGGCGGAGCCGATCGGCATCAGCGTGTTTTCGTCCACTGCGTCTTTTTCATTTCGCAGGCCGTAGCCGGCTGTCCTGATGACTTCCCCATCCTTGATGATGCCGATGGAGAAACCCTGAAGATTCCATTTGGCAAGTAATTCGGCTGCGCGGCTGTCAAGTGCCTGTACATAGTTTCCCATTCGCTTTTCCCTCCTGTCAGAAACCGTTCACTTTTATCCCGATCCCGGGTTCATCGGAAAGTGTGATCTTTCCGCCTTCTGAAACAAATCCGCCTGTAATCCAGTCGCAGTGGCTGAAGAATGTGATGTCGAGATCAATTTTTGAAATATTCCTTCTGGCTGCGGCCGCATGCATGGCCGCTGTATTGGCGATCACGCTTTCGCCCATGCAGCCGAGCATGCAGAACATGTCAGCCGCTTCGGCAATGGCATTGATTCTGAGCGCCGGTTCAATCCCGCCGCATTTCATCAGCTTGATATTCATCCCGTCGCAGGCCCGCATCGATGCCAGCCGCAGTGCGTCTGTGGGCAGGTGGCAGCTTTCATCGGCGATGATGGGCAGCAGGCTTCTCATTTTGATTTCCTTCATGCCCTCAAAATCGAAATCACGCAGCGGCTGTTCGATCAGTTCGATTTTCAGTTCCCTGAGCAGCGGTTCAATCTGCAGCGTGTCCTTGAGACTCCAGCCCTGGTTGGCGTCGACCCGCAGTGTCACATCATCCCCCACTGCTTTGCGGACAGCTTTGATTCTTGCGCCGTCAGACACGATGTCATGGCCAAGCTTGATCTTGAGGATATTGAAGCCTTTGTTCTTCCATTCCAGACAATCCTCAGCCATCGCTTCCGGGCTGCCGATACCGATCGTCACATCAGATTCAAGATGCGGATCGCTGCCGCCCAGATATCTGTAAAGAGGAACGCCCATTTTCTTTGCGGCGATGTCATGGCAGGCAATGTCAAAAGCCGCCTTGACGGCCGTATGGCCATGGTACATGGAGTCCATGATCTGATGAACATTCTGGATTGCCGTCGGGTCGGTGCCGATCAGCTTTTTCCGGAATTCACCGGCAATCACCATGCAGGTATCCAGGTTGTCGCCGGTGACATATTCCAGCGGTCCCGCCTCGCCATAGCCGCTGATTCCTTCATCGGTGTCAATTCGCAGCACCATGGTTTCGAAGCCGTATAATACCGCGAACGCGATTTCAAACGGCTTGTTGAAGGCAAACTCCGCCTTCTTCATTGTGATTTCGGTTATTTTCATAAAATGCCTTCTTTTTAATACATGCATTATAGTATGTATGCATGCATCCTGCACGCATGTTGTGCGGCTGCACAAAAAAAGGATTCCGTTTTCAGCGGAATCCCCTGGTCTTACGCATTTTACGCCGGGACACATGAGTGACATTTCCAGGTTATGGACAGGCTCTAATCTGCCGGACGGGTGGCTTTGTACTCTTTATCGCCGGGCTTGTAAATCTTTCCGTTTTCATAGAACTGACCGTCAATCAGCACACGGAACATAATGATTTTGCCGAACTTCAGACTGCGGATCCTCTCCTTCGCAGTACGCAGAGCCTTTGAAGAGTCATCCGTATCCGCTTCAAACTGCATTTCGATCTTTCCGATATTCCGGACATATCTGTATTTCGGTTCCTCACACGCAACCAGGGTTTCCCTGATCTCGTTTCTTAACAGCGGTGAGGTCACATTAATCAGAACCATACATGTCTCCTTTTCTCCTGACGGGAACACTTTACCATACATTCAGAATATTTATCCGGGACATGCCCGCCACCGCCAAAACAAGCGGTCCGGGCAATGAAAAAAGACGATGTTCCATACGCTCTGCCTGCGGTTCATCGTCTTTCTTTTTCAGCTGAGTTTCAAATCTGTACCCGGGGTCAGTCTGAACATCCCGGAAATACATGGTGTCTCTGAATCAGCGCATGCCCTTGTCGTAAGGAATACCTTCGGCTTTCGGGGCCTTGGAATTCTTCGAGGTGAAGGCAAGGATAATCAGGGAGATGATATAAGGCATCATGTTGTAGACAGTACTCGGAATACCGAGGCCGGCCAGGAACGAGAAGCCTGTATAAACGTTGGAGAGTGCGCGGAAGAAGCCGAACAGCAATGCCGCCAGGGCAATTCTTGTCGGTTTCCACTGGCCAAAGATCATAACCGCCAGGGCGAGGAAGCCGAAACCGGCAACGCCGACTTCGAATTTCCATTCGGATACACCGGCGAGGATATAGACGATTCCGCCCAGTCCGCCGAGCATACCCGAGATCAGGACACCTGCCCAGCGCATCTTGTAAACATTGATACCGACCGAGTCAGCTGCCTGCGGGTTTTCACCGCACGCCATCAGACGAAGGCCGAATCTTGTTCTGTAAAGCACGATGTTGGAAATGATCAGAGCGATGACTGCAATCAGGATAAACCAGTTGAACTCGAAGTTTCCGATCCTGACAGTAAATGCGGCACGTGCACCCGTATAGGTGATCGCCGAGGAGATATTATCGGGATTTTCCGCAACATTGATCGCCTTGACGATAACTGTGGCAGCCGCCGTGGACATGAT
>JAUNJW010000228.1 GCA_030533035.1 Erysipelotrichaceae bacterium | reverse complement strand
GTTGGCCAGGGTGAAATGAACCGCGTCGATTTCTTCATTTGCCAGCAGTGTGTCCACAGGCACGGCATATATTCCGTCGGAACTCAGAACCCACATATCCCCCAGATTGTTTTCATACAGGTCCAGGTTGTTGGAATACGGGAAATTCTTTATGGTTGTAATATTGTAATCCTCATCCATGTAGGCGAGGGAGTTGCTGGTGACAATCCAGAACAGATTCCGCTTGTCATCGCGTCTGATCCGCATTACGGTGCCGGATTCCAGGCCGTCATCCGTATCAAGCAGACGGACGCCCTGGTCATTGATGACATAGATGCCGTCGCCGTTTGATCCGAGCAGGATATCGCCGTTGCGGGCGCTTGTCACACACAGGCTTTCCTGGTTGATGATTCCCTCTGCCCGGCCGTATGACCTGACCACCTGGCCGTCGCGGATCACGCTGACGCCGCCGCTGTTGACGACCAGATACTCCCCGTCATCGGTTTCGTGCACAACCCGGATATGATCGCTGAACAGGCCGTCGGCCTGGTTGTATACAGTCACATGATCATAGTCATAGCAGACCAGACCGATCCCGCGGAACGTGGAAATCCACAGACGGTTCTGGCTGTCGCGGATGACAGAGCGGATCCGGATCCCGTCAAGCATCTCCAGCAGATCATAGTATTCCAGCGGTTCGCCGGACGCAGTGACAGCACTGGTCAGCGGAATGGATTCCACCTGGCCGGCCATGTCAACCACATAAAGACCGTTGTCAGTGCCGATGAACAGCTGATCGTTGTAGCGGCATGTAGAATTGACAACAGAATCATCGAGCTCATTGAGGTTGAACACGTCAATGAACCTGTTGCGCACGATTTTCATAACGCCCTGGCGGCCTGAGGTAAACCAGAGGTTGCCTTCATAGTCCGACATGACACGGTAAACATTGTTGTTGAGCGGAAGTGAATCCATCAGATGGAAACCGTTGTCATCGATCACGCCGATGCCGTTTCTGGCAGTAATCCAGATCTGGTCGCCGAATTTTCTGATGTCGTTGACCATGGACAGCGGCGCGATATCCGCCAGCTGGACAATACTTCCGTATACGAACGGATTGCCGTAGTAGAACCCTTCCGTGTCTGTGCCGATATACATTTTGGACGGGTTCACCGGATCCGGAAGGATGCCGGTCACGCCCATGACGCCGATTTCCTCGGCATTGAGGTAACCGGTAACCACGCCGTTTTTGACCGCGAAGACCGCGTCATCATTGGTGACGCCGTATACATAACCGTCCGGACTGCTGCGCATGGTGACGATATAGGCGTCCTGCAGTCTCGGCTCATCGAGAGTGAAAAGATTCATGTTCTTGTCAATGACCGAAATACCGGTCGCGGTGCCGAAATATGTATTGCCGCTGGAATCCTGTCCGATCGCGTTGACTTTGGAAGAAGTCAGTCCGTCCGCCAGCGTCCACTTGCGGAACTGATTGTTCTGATAAAGGGCGATGCCGCTGTCATTTGTGCCGATCCACAGACGGTCCCTGGAGTCGACATACATGACGACAACATTGGCGACGCTGGTGGAGTAATCCATGCGTTCAAATGTATTGCCGTCATAGCGGATCAGGCCGCTGTAGCTGCCGATCCAGATAAAGCCGTCGCTGGTCTGGGCAATGTCATTGGCCTCCGAGGTCGGCAGGCCGTTTCTGTTGTTGTAGACAACAGCAGTAAAAGAATCGATCGCGTTGACGGGATCCACAACAGGAACAGGTTCGTGACCGCCGCCCTCATCGGGACCGATATCAGCGTTTACACAAAAAATACAGCTCAGAAAAAACGAAGCTGTGAGTATCATACAGAGTAACAGTCTGCCAAATCTTCTGTTCATCAGAGCATTCCTTCAGCACTTTAATGATACCGCCAATTGACGATTTTGTAAGCAGTTTACTGCCCGATGAGAGAAAAAGGATATTGTTTTTCACAATATCCCAATCTGATATTATCAATGCCTCTTTCCGGCTTCTGCCGGTCTGCATGTTCAGCGGCCGCCCATGCTTTTTCTGATCATATCAGCCATCACGAAGAACGCGTCCGCTTTGATCAGCGCCATGCCCTGGGCGTCGTCGCCAAGCACCACGAGTTTGTCGCCGGCTCTGATGTCAAACAGCTTTCTCGCCTCGGCGGGAATCACAATCTGTCCCTTCTCACCGACCGTGGCAATCCCGAAGAAATGTTTTCCTTTCGGCGGTACGCCGAGATTCATGTCCGCCGGCGGTTCATAGCTGACCAGATCGTCCAGCGAGACGCCCAGCGCTTCCGCGATCAGCCTGCTTTTTTCAAGATCCGGCGAAGTTTCCCCGGATTCCCATTTGGCAACCGACTGTCGGGAAACGCCGATCATGCCGGCAAGATCCTCCTGGGTCAGGTTCCGCATCTTTCTCAGCTGTACCAGATTGTCCTTAAACATGCCTGTCCCTCTTTTCTTTTTCTATGCCGAGCACCGCCCACCTGAGAAACGGTATGGCTGAAATCACGGCATTCAGGATATATCCCGCCGCAAATCCCGAAACCATTGTCAGAAAGTAAACCAGCGGCGCCGGCATAAGTCCCTTTCTCCCAATATACAGGGCAAAGGCCGAGATTCCAAGATAGTGGAAAATATACAGGCCGAAGCTTCTTTTTCCCATCCACCGCGTGAGCCCGTTTTCAAAGTCGCCGTACTCAGCCATGATTCCCAGTACCGCCAGGCACCCAGACCAGCAGAAGCCGGTAAACAGTACCGACCGGTTGACGGGCACATCCGCATAAACCTGACCGAAGTACCGGATGCAGAAAGCCGCGCAGAGCGCTGCCGCGGCGGCTGCCAGCGGCAAAGACCATTTTCTGAGTTTCGCAATGACTTCTTCATGGGATAAGACAAAGTAGCCGAAGAAGAAGACAAAGCCGTACAGGCCGAAACGGTAAACGACAATCACCGGTGTATTGAGCACCTGGGCCGCAAGATAAACCGGAACGGCCGTCAGCACAAGAGCCGGAATGCCCGTTTTTCCGCCCATTTTCCAGAGGCGGTCCTTTTCAAACCTGCGGATAAATACCAGCAGGACGGAAAATACCCAGAGCATCTGGATATACCAGAGGGCGCCGGTTCCGGACACACACATAATCACAAACTTTACCGGGCCGGGAACATCTTTAATGCTTTCAAAAGCCATGCCCGAGAGTTCCATATTGATGTAGCCCTGGATAAACTGGAACACGAACAGACCGATGGTGGACGGCACAAGCAGTTTCACAGTTCTTTTTCTCAGAAATTCTTTCTCAGTGTATTTCTGCAGCGCGAACCTGGCGCATATTCCCGAAACAATGAACAGCAGCGCCATAAACCATGGATATACGATGTACTGGAACAGATCGATATACTGCACTTCCGCGTCTGTTATTTTCCCCGCGACGCCGGGAATTCCGATGCCGTTGTACATATATACCGTGTGATAAAGCACAACCAGAACCACTGTCATCCAGCGGATATTGTCAAGATAATGTTTTTTCATAGTTTTCACAGTTTTCCTACTTTCGCTATTATTCCTGACATTATTTTAGGCGTGATCCGGCCGCCGCTCCACCAACCAAACCTGACAATTCCGCTCAGATCGTGTCACGTTTGCTTGCATTCTGTATTTTCTGACTGAATCACAGAGAAAAAGGACCCCGGCGGGATCCTTTAAACCGCAGATTTCAGGATATGCCGGCTTATCTGAAAAGCCTGGCTGCCAGTCCGGATACCTGCTCACATTCGCGGGGGAACACTTCCTCATGGCGCTTCGTTTTCTTTTCCGGATCAAACAGATTCCATTCCCAGTCAGTCTTTGAATAATCTTTCAGCTGCATGGT
>JAUNJW010000034.1:9984-11751 GCA_030533035.1 Erysipelotrichaceae bacterium | reverse complement strand
CAGTTCCTCCCGCAGACCGATGTATTTCACAGCGTCCGCGAGTTCCGCATCTTCTTCAGGGTGATCGAAGAGATAGCTCAGCAGCCTGTGATTGTCTTCTTTCGAAACACCGGTTTCCGTTTCCGCGATATGGCGGACGCTTGTGACGCCATAAAAATCCAGCATGCCCTTCAGCTTCGGCAGCGGCAGTTCTCTCTTTGTGTCAAGCACATCGAGGCCCCATGTCAGAAAACCGAGCACAGCGGTATGGCCGCCGCTGGAATCGCCGGAAAGGAAGATATTGTCTGTATCGATCTGATATTCTTCCGCGTGTTCAAGAAGAAAGGCAGCCGCGTCCTTGAGGTCAATGACCTGGGCGGGAAAGCGGGCAATGTCCGCGTGCCGGTACTGGATGACAGCGACCTTGTAACCGGCTTTGACTGCCGGGGCAAAGTCGCCGATATGGGACGTCATGTTCTGCTTCGCCCAGCCCGATCCCTGCACATGCATGATCAGCGGATACTTCTCATACCCTTTTTCACGTTCAGGAACCAGAAAGCGGATGTGCAGATCGATTCCGCCCTTCTCTGCGTATTTTACTTCCATGGGACTGGTGACGCGGACGAATTCCGCGTCTTTGGGGATGATCTCCATCCCTTCGCAGCTGTCGGTCCACGGACTGAATTCTTCATAGGTGTATTTGAAATTATACATATGAGGTCCTCTTTGTTTAAATCCAGCCGTAATGAGCGCAGGCGTTCCAGATGCCGTCATCGCTGATATCGGTCGTGACGTAGTCCGCCCTGTCCTTGAGCTCCTGAACGGCGTTGCCCATGGCAATGCATGTCCACTCATCGCTGAACATGGAAAGATCGTTCCGTTCATCGCCGAAGACGACAACATCTTTATAATCGCCGCCGAAGTGGTCGACAATCCGTTTGATTCCCCTGGACTTGTCGGCCGGCTCGACAAAGATATATTCCTTCATGAAACGGCACCAGGGCAGCTTTTTCAGTGATTCCAGCCGCTGCTCTTCCCCGGCGTAACAGGCCACGTAGCATTTGTAGATCACGTCATAGTTTTCCGGCGCCAGGCCCGGGATGATCCTTGACTTCATGTATTTGTCATGTGTGAATTCCATGAACCGCTCATCCGGCACAAAGCGGGTGTCGCTGTTTTCCGGCTGGATGCCCCAGGGAAAGCCTTCCCTGTCGCATTCATGGATCAGAGATATGCATAAATCACGGTCAAGCGGTTCGATGTCAATCAGCTGCCCGTTCAGGGTGATGCCGTATCCGCCGTCATGAACCATATTCTCAAAACCGAGATCCTTCATGACATTGATGGCCATGCCATAGCTTCTGCCGGTCGCAATAGCGACGAAATGTCCCTTTTCCCGGAGAATCTCCAGGGCCTTCAGGGTGCTTTGAGGAACAGTGGCACTTCCTCTTGAGGGCATGGTCAGGGTTCCGTCGATATCAAAAAAGAAATACTTTTTATTATTATTCATATCAGCTTCCTCTTGAGGCAAATTATACAGGAGCGGTACACAGCCGGCAAATCTGCCGGGAATTTTCACGGAAATACATATTTTCTGCGGATACTGCAAAAGTCCTCAATTCCCTAAGATATAAATGAATTCCCGGGAAGGAATCATAAAGCAATCATAATTTGAGGAGGATACTATGGGATTATCACTGGATTCAAAGATCAGAGACATCATGCGTTCACCTGAAGGAAGAGAAGTCATGGAGAAGTACGCGCCCGGTTCAACCAAGGACCCGCGCA
>JAUNJW010000034.1:7415-9967 GCA_030533035.1 Erysipelotrichaceae bacterium | reverse complement strand
TGACATACCGCAAGCTGCTCAGCTATCCGGAATCAGCCGAAGTCGCGAAATTCGCTGACCAGCTGGACGCTGATCTCAAAGCCTGCAAGAAATAATTCATACTAAAAATGCCGGAACCGGCATTTTTATTTTCCCCGTATTTTCCGCTCGATCTCAGCGGCCTTGAGGATCATTTCCAGAAGGAGTCTTCTGTCTGTGTCATGCAGATCGGTGCCGAGTTCCTTCTCGATCCTGGCGATCCTGTCAATCAATGTCGAGCGGTGGATGTAAAGCTTCCTGGCAGCCGATGTATAGGAGAGATTCTCCGCCAGGAATACCTGCAGGGTCTCAATGTAGGAAACGCCGGAATTGGTATCGTGCTCAATCAGCTCCCTGAGACCTCTCGGGAAATAGGCTTCCGCCGGCAGGTCGCCGAGCGAATTGATGATCATGGTTTCCAGGGCGTAATCCGCGAAGAAATAAATATGCCTGGCAGGATCTGTCATCTGGCCGTTTTCCAGGGCCGCAAGAGCCTGGCGGTAATAGATCCGGATCGAGAAAAGATCGTCGAAAGGATCGGAAACGCCGGCGGCCAGGTTCATCTTTTCAGCGAACTCCTCAAGCCCTGAGGAAAGATCCCCGCTGTTTCTGAGGAAGCACAGGATTTCGCCCTCAATGACCATGGCATAGGCATTTTCAAAGGTTTCCTCTGCCAGATCGCAGATATAGCCGGCCGGAACCTGGTTTTTCATGTCCCGGTAGGAAAATCTGACGCAGATATATTCAAATTTGCGGTTGAAAGCGCCCAGAACGCCCCGCTGCCATGCGGTCAGCGGCTGTTCCTCGATCAGGGTTCTGAAGACAGCCTTGGCAGAACGCTTTTCATTATAGGTGATCTGGGGATTCTTTTCGATCGCCTGTTCCAGGACAGAAGCCAGGTACTCCGCCGGTTTTTTCCGGGACTCGGCGCTTTCTTCATTTTCAAGTTCAAGACAGAGACAGCCCTCATAGACGCCTTCCCTGTCAAACAGATTGACGCACAGTGTCCTGACGTCGGAGATCCGGATCAGGATGGCTCCCCTTTTTTCCGTCATCAGGTCAGAGGCGTCCATAAAAGTGGACAGACTGTCGGCGTTCAGCGGCTGTCCCATTTCCGTATTCCACTGCGACGGGGAGGCGCTGCCGTCTTCGGCGATCATCCGGAAAGATGAGTCGATCACTTTCAGCGAACAGCCGAGAATTTCACGGGAATCACGCAGGATCTGCGTGATGTCGCTTTCTTCAAGCAGGTGATCATAGAGCCTGCGCTGCCACTCGTTATACTTCTCAAAAATCTCCTGGAGAACCCCGAAGACACGGAAAAAGTCAGCCCGGTTATGGATTGTGATCAGGCACAGCCGCTCGCTGTACCAGCCGGTGCGGATATTGTCCCCGATGCAGACAAGGACGGCGCCGTCCTGGATCCGCGGCCGTCTGGGCAGGTGTTCCACCGTCGCCAGATAAAGATGATCCGAGAGGAATATGTTGTCATCCTCCATGTAAAATTCCGGTCTGGAAAGTCTCAGCTCGTCCGAGTGCGGCCCGCTGATTGTCACATTGTATGTTTTTTTCAGTTCCTGATAAATGATCTCTGCGTTCAGCTTCATACTTTCAGTATAGCGCGCACGTCATTTTGTAGGTATAAAAAACTGACAAAATCATTCAAATCGCCGGTGTATGTTCAAAATGCCTTTATTAAAAGGCTTTTTCTTCTGCCGGTTCTGAACCGGCGCTGTATAAAACGACCGTCAGACAGTTCCTCATCGACCCAGGAAAAACCGAGGATTTAAGAATACTGCGGGATGGAGATCCTTTCTAAAATAAAGATGTATTCAATCCCGGGAATACCATTTTGATGTGAGGAGGAATCATTCATATGCCTTTTATGCCAGGCGATAAATCCATGCTTGAAGGATATATCAAAAAAGCACGTCCCTTTGCGGATATGTTCTCCGTCAAAGGCAAAACAGCCATCGTCACCGGCGGCTCCAGCGGCCTCGGTTTCGATATCACTCTCCGCCTACTGCAGGGCGGCGCCAATGTCATGATCGCTTCTTTCTCCGAAGAGGAGCGCGACGCGGCAATGCCGCTGCTGGCGGAAGCAGGCTTCACCGATACTGTTGATTTCACCCTGACCGACGTCACGAAGGAAGAGGAAGTGAAAAGACTGGTCGATGTCACCGCCGAAAAGTTCGGCTCCGTCGACATCCTGGTCACCTGCGCCGCGGTCTGGAACTACGCCCATATCTATGACCTTCCCGCCAAAGATCTGCAGAAGGTCTTCGCGGTCAATGTCTACGGCGCCTTCTATGCCCTGAAGTATGTCAGCCGCTATATGAAGGAACATGAGATTCCGGGCAAGATTGTCCTGATCTCAAGCGACTGCCCGTTTGTCCCGTACCCCGTTTTCGGCGGCTATCCCCATTACGCTTCCTCCAAGGCGGCTGTCATGGGCCTGACCGTGGAAGCGGCCAAGGAACTCAAGCGCTTCGGCATCCAGGTCAACACCGTCGCTCCCGGCGGAATGGTCACCC
>JAUNJW010000034.1:0-7405 GCA_030533035.1 Erysipelotrichaceae bacterium | reverse complement strand
TCCAACCTGGCATCGGATGAGCTGACAGAAGAACAGCAGGACGAATTCTATGACGAGCTGATGGTATGGCAGCTCGACGGCCAGCTGCCGGTCGACCAGATCGGCATCATGGCTTACACGCTGTGCACACCTGTTTCCGACGGCATCACCGGCGAAGTTGTCATCGTTGACGGCGGTGCCCACCATAATATCGTGTCATACCAGCCGGCGATCGATCAGTACCCGCCCGAGGAGTAAAGAATAATGACAAAGAAAATCAATGAGAGAATTCCTGCCGATTCCGGCAATGGCGCCGCATTCACACAGTACAATGCCGTGCAGTCCCCCTGGAACAAACTGATGTCCTACCAGGACGCCCTGCACTATGCCTCCAGGTTTGAATCGGTTCTTTCCGCCGCCATCGCCCAGGCTTACAGAATCATCATTCCCGATTACGAAACCCGCGCCGATGAAATGTGCAAGGAAGCCTACGGCCGCCTGTACTACACCGGCATCAACTATCCGGCCGATGACAGCTTCGGCATCCATCCGTTTATGTGCGGCTCCTACCCGGGCGCCCTGATCGGCGACAAGGGCGACGACGCCCTGCTGATGTGCGGCCGCTGCAATGACTTCGGCACTTACCGCTGTGAAAAAGAACTCGACGTCTGCGACTGGGACATTGTCTGCTCGGAACTCTGCCGGGCGACAACCATGTCCCTGCAGGGCCAGGCCGACGCCACCGAAAGCCGCCACAGAAAAGGCCACAAGCTTGACTACATGATGGTCGAAGCCAAGGGCTGCGGCGACCGGCACTGCCGCATCATCGCCGAAAGCCGTGAAAAGTACCCTGCCCCGCCGCACGCGCTGTGGCAGTCCTTCGGACCGGCTGTTTCCGATGATTACAAGAAATTCACCGTTGAAGAGGACTGTGTGGATGAATCAATGATGTTCCGTGAGGAATGTGACTATCATTTCGTTTCCGGAACCAATGTCACAACCGATTCCTCCAACCAGATGATCAATCTGTCCACTGCCGCTTCGCTCTATCTTCTGCCGGCAATCGACAACGCCGTCAGACTCGGCTACACAACTGCCCAGAACGCCGACTGGATCAAGAAGTGCGTCCTCGAAGCGGCCGGCAAGGCAATGTTCGGCGAACGCTACGCGATCAAGGCCTGCCGCGACTGGCTGGGTGTTCCCAATTCCATCGGTGAAGACGGCAGACTGCTCGGCGGCGTGATTGAGATGCTGCTGCAGTCGCTGGTATGCAAATACGAGATTGAAGCCTTCAACGAGAACGAAGTCATCTACGTCATCGACAAGGGCGGCCTGGCCATCACCGGCTGCCAGTCCCTGCCGCAGGCGCATCTCTATATGTGGATGGGCATGGTCAAGACTCTCGTCAATGCCCAGTGGTCCGTCTGGGAGGAAGACTCCCCTGCCGGAAAGATGCGGATCAAAATCGCGAAGAAGATCGACAAATTTATGTAAGGAGCGCGGAAATGTACAAGAACACATTCAAAGACGATGAATGGAAACGCTCGGAACACATGGCCGTGCGTGAAAACGTCGGATATTATCTGTTTACCCATCAGCTGATGGAAGTCAGCGGTCCCGATGCCCAGCGGTTCCTTGACTGGATCTGCCCCAACAACATCGCCACACTCAAAGTAAACCGAGACCGCTACACCACAATTCTCAATGAGGAAGGCACCATCATTGACGATGTTGTCGTCATGAGAATGGAGGAAGAGAAATTCTGGGTTTCCACCCTCTACGCGACAAATCTGGATGACTGGATTTACTTCCACTCCGATGATTTCGACATTGATTTCACAGAGATCACCGAAGACTGGCATATGTTCTCCATCCAGGGGCCCAACTCCAAAGCGGTCATGAACAAAATCGTCGAAGGCGGCGTTGAAGATCTCCGTTTCTTCGCCAACACAAACGCTGTCATCAGCGGTATGGACGTCATTCTCAACCGCGGCGGCTTCACCGGTGAAAAGTTCGGTTATGAAGTCTACTGCACACCCGATGATGCCGACGCTGTCCAGGACCTGATCGACGCTGCCGTCAAAGAACTCGGCGGAAAAGAAGTCACTGAATTCCAGGTATTTGCCTGGACCCTGCCGACCGAAGCCGGTTTCTATTACATGAGAGACCTCAACGGCACCAACCCGTTTGAAGTCGGCCTGGAAAAGAATATCAACTGGGACAAGGATTTCATCGGAAAAGAAGCACTTCTCAGAATCAAAGAGGAAGGACCGGCAAGGGAAATGGTCGGTTTTGAAATCTGCGATGAGAATGAAGACTACTACATCCGCTCCAAGCAGTACGGCGGTCCGGGCGAGCCGGTCTTCATCGAAGGCGAGGAAGAAGAAATCGGCCGGGTCGGCAAGCTGGTCTACTCCTATGTGAAGAATGTCAACAACGGCTACATCCTGGCAAAGAAAGGCAAGCTGCACATCGGCGATCACATCACGATCCACGGCACGGAATGTGTCATCACCGAAAAGAACTGGCTCAATTGATTCTGCATAGCGCAAAGCAGGAAGGCACACGCGCCTTCCTGCATTTTTTTTGTTTTCTCAGCCGGTTCCTGTTTTTTCAGCAGCCCGCCGGCGGTACTCCCTCGGCGAAACACCGAACTGCTTTTTAAACTGGCTGGTGAAATAGGCCGGTGATTCAAAGCCGCACTCAGCCCCGGTCTGCTGGACTGTCCTGTCAGCGGAGGAGATCAGCAGCCTGGCCGCCACCTGCAGGCGGTAATAATTCAGATACTCCACCGGCGAGCGGCCGATCTTTTCGCGGAAGATTTCACAGCAGCGGTGAGTGCTGAGATAGGCCGAGCCGGCAATATCCTTCAGCGTGATCCTGTCCCGGAAATTCGAGTAAATAAATTCCAGCATGATCTTCTCCTGATCGGCTGAGGGAGTCCGCTGGTCAACCGCCGGGGCGATATTCGCGGCATGGCGGTAAACACAGGCAGCCAGGCCATGGAGGCCGGCCAGCACTTCGAGCTCATACGCGGGTTTTGAACTCCTTTTCGCGGCATAAATCATGTCCATCCATCTGCCGCACTCAGCGGCCTCTTCGGTATTGCGGGGGAAATACAGGTATTCAAACGGCGCCCCGCGGTGGACCGGTTCGATGTATTTCGCCAGAATCATCGGATTGGATGTCAGCAGCGAAGGCTGGAAAAGAAGACAGCGGGCGCTCATCTGCGGGCAGCTGCCGCGGGTGTTGACATGCATGACACGGGAATTGACGAAAAGAAAATCACCCTTCTGCAGAAGTATTTCATCGTCATTGACTTTATAGCGGCAGATCCCTTCCATGATCTGGGCAATTTCAAAATCCTCGTGCCAGTGCGGAATATTTCTTCCGTGCGAAGGCGCCGTGACGGTATACTCTTTGATCCGCAGCGGGAAGGCTCTGTCTTCATAGTGGACAATCCCCGCCGCCATTTCCCTTTCAAGATCTGTAATTGACATGATATTTATATTTTCCTGTCACGATCATTATACTATATCGCACATGCATGCATTATATTGATATTTAAGGAACAGCGGCGCATGCCGTTATTTGACATTCAATTCATTCAGAAACGCTTTCCTCTCCGGATTCTCATATAAGAAGCGGCAGAGTTCTTCAATGGAAGACGGACGCAGAAAGCATATGACGGTCCGGCAGCACCGGCCGTGAAACAGCCGCTCCCTGGCGGCGTCAGATACAGGGAAAGAAAGGAAGAACAATGAAGAAAATCACACTTTTCTGCTGTGCCGGCATGTCCACCAGCATGCTCGTGACAAAGATGCAGCAGATTGCCCAGAAAGACGGCAAGGAATATGACATTGCCGCCTACTCTCTCGACGAACTGAACAAAGGCGAAGGCTCCGATGTCATCCTGATCGGCCCGCAGGTCCGCTATGCCCTGAAGAAGGTCCAGGCGGCTTACCCCAACACACCTGTCAGCGACATCGACATGCGCACATACGGCCTGATGGACGGTGCCGGCGTCATCAAAATTGCTGAGAAACTGATGCAGTAATACAGGGAGGGGCACATGGAACAGATGATGCAGGAGTTCCGGAATCAGATTCTGAATATTACCTCCGATCAATATACAGTCACAGAAGCTGATGACAGAATCTATCTGACCACCGCGTATGCCGAAGCGTGCATCCGGTTTCATGAGATGAATATCGTCGAATTCCAGATTACCCGGAAAGCAGATGATGCGGTTGTTTTCTACCTGCACTTTCAGCTGAATGACGATAGTCATGCGTTATACCTTCTTGAACAGCTGAGAGAAAGTCTCATCCATACCGGACCGGTGTCGGAAAAAAGAATCCTCATGAGCTGTTCCAGTGCCCTGACCACAAGTTTCTTCTCAGAAAAGCTCAACCAGACCGCTGAACTTCTGAATCTGCCGTTCAAATTCAGCGCTGTTTCTTCCGATCTTATACCCGAAGCAGGAAACGCCTGCGACATGATCCTGCTGGCCCCGCAGATCGCTCACAGAAAAAGGGAATTCAGCCGTCTGTTTCCGGGAAAACCTGTTCTGGAAATCCCGGGGATCCTGTTCGGCGCTTACGATGTCCAGGGTATCATGGAACTCATCAGCCGGAATCTTTCTGAGACCGGCTTTTCGCCCGGCACTGAGGCCGCCCACATTCTGAACAGTTCCCGCAAAATCATGGCCATCACAACCCGGATTGACAGCCGGTTCAAGATTTCATGGCGGGTCTTCCACCACGGAAAAATCATCCGTTCGGAAATGGTCGTCAAAGAGAAAATTGACTATCATGACTTTGAGGACATCCTCGATACCGTATCGGTTCTGGAAGATGATATCGACAGCGTTGTCATCTCCGTCCCCGGCGTTGTCCATGACGGAACGGTCATTCTCGACCGCAGCGGCCTGCATGAATATGACATGAAAGGCAGGCTCTCGCAGAAATATCCGTACCGATTTATCATCACCAACAACGCGAATACGACCGCGCTCGGCCTGTACCACCTGCAGAATGACTATCATACGGTGATCTACCACTCCCAGCTGCGGGAAGCGGACCGGGCCGGTCAGGGAATTGTCATTGACGGCCGCATCGTCACCGGCAAAAAAGGCATCGCCGGCGAAGTCAATTATCTGCCCGGAAATACAGATCCTTCCCTTTCCCTGCGGGAACGCGCGGAAAGAGCGGTGGCCCGGGCAATCATCGCCGACATAGCCATCGTCGGTCCCGACGCGGTCTATATCCGCTGCGAACTGCTTCACAGCCCGGACAGGGTCCGTGAGCTCATCCTTGAAAGCGTCAGCGAAGAATACATTCCGGATCTCTTTATCATTGACCACGCGACGGAGTATATGTATTACGGCGCCCAGATGCTGGCATCCGCCAGGGACTGACGTTAATACAGGAAACAATTCAGACTGCAGGAAGGGTTCTCTCCTTCCTGTTTTTCATTGAAAAAGCGGGACGTTCTGTGTCCCGCAGTTTTTTCAGTAATAGTATTTTCTCAGGAAATACGCCGGTGTGCAGCTCCAGGCATGGCAGAAGCTGTGGACGGCAATGCCGCCGTAGGGAGAAGCGGAAGGATCCGGAGCCTGGATCTTTCCGAAAAGGAAAAGGAAATGATCCTTGGCCTGAATACATACAAACTGTATTTTGAAACCGAAAATGCGAATAACGCGGAAAGCTGCTGACGAGCCTTCCGCGTTTCTGTTTTTATTCAATTACCAGTTCACTGCCTCTGAATACGATCATGTTCTTTGAACTGATCTCTGGATCTGTCAGGCGGTGTATGAATTCCTCTGACAGACCAAGCGCCTCCGCCTTGTGGATCACCTGTTCTTCTGTTATCGGTTTCTTTGAAGAACCGGACGGTTCAGAACAGAAGATAGTTTCAGTGCCGTCTTTGCCGGAAACAGTGACCTTTGCCATGTCATCCGCATAAGAGCTGACGGGAATGATCCTGATCTTCGCGGTCAGGGCTTTTTCTTCCTGTGAAAGTTCAATCACTTCTGAGAGAGGCTGATACAATCTTGCCGGATTGAGAAGAGCCCTGGCGGTGATGAAAGGCAGTGAGACAAAGCCTTCATACATATTTGAGGGATACGGATTCTTTCCAAGCATTGCCGCCCTTTCGGATACTTCCAGCGCAACATCCTGAATATCTTCATGCGGTTTCAGCTGTGACAGACATTCAAGCACGCCTAAGGAAATAAAACCATACGGATACGGCTTGCAGGACACCTCCCGCGAGATCAGTATTTCCCCAAGCCCGGCAAGGGCCTGCTCATATGCAGGGTTTTCTGTCACCAGATTCACCATGCCCAGAGCGCCGTCAAAAGCAGATGGACTGCAGGTAAAGCCAAGCGAGGCCAGTCTGGCCGCTTCATATCCCATCTCTGCGGCGATGGCGGGCATCCAGCTGCCGGCCATGGCGCCATGGGTACCCCGGTTTCCGCAGACATATGAAGCCGCAAGGGCCAGGGCGTTTTCAGTCTGTTGTCTGCCCAGTTCCAGCAGCCTGGCACAGCCGGCCGCCGCTCCTATGAGTCCGCAGACGGAAGTGGTGTACCACCCTTTTGAACCGTTTGAGAAAAGCAGGATACCTGTTCTGCATTCCGCCTCCATTCCCACCATGAGCGCTTCGAGGAATTCATTCAACGTGACTGCCCGTGTTCTTGCGATGCCGAGCAATGCGGAAGCCACAGGACCGCAGGGATGAGCAGTTGTCGCGAAATGAATATCATCATACGCCTGGATGGCTGATGAAAAACAGTCAATCCTGATACAGCCGGCCGGAGAGAGTTTTTCTTTTCTTCCCAGCGGCTGAAAAATGCCCGGGTTCTCATTTTCCGCGTACTTTGCGGCGATGGAAACAGCCTTTTCTTTTGAACCGCTGTATGTGACTGCCAGATAATTCAGAAAGAAATATCTGTATTCTTCAGGGACTGTTTCCGGATGAAAGTCAGTGACAAAACTGACGAGTTCTTCAAAGAAACTCTTCTTTGCCATTACAGCTTCACCGGGTAGATGGCTGCCAGACCGCCGTCAACCAGAATCTCAATGCCGTTGACGTAGGAGGATTCATCCGAACCAAGGAAAACCGCCGCATTGGCAATGTCAGAGACGTGGCCTACCCTGCCGGCGGGAATCAGTGTGGCCCGATAGGCACGGCGTTCCATTTCCTCTTCCTCGCTTCTGCCCAGTTCCTTGCCGGCCGCGTCGGTCGGGATAATGCCCGGGGCGATCGCGTTGACCCGGATCTTTCTGTCCCTGAGCTCATTGGTCCATGTGTGGATGAATGATTTTTCCGCCGACTTGGCAGCGATATAAAGGGAGAAGTCCTTCAGGCCGAGAGAAGCTGTGACGGAAGTGTTGAGAATGATTGTGGAGCCTTCCTTCAT
>JAUNJW010000227.1 GCA_030533035.1 Erysipelotrichaceae bacterium | reverse complement strand
CCTTCTTGCGTCTGGGTTCATAATCATCATCGTCATCTTCTTCTGCCGGATAGATTACCTGGTCGATGGAGTCGACAACCTTTGTCGGTTCCGGATCAACTTCTTCAGGAATATCGAAGATCGGCTTTTTCTTTTCGGGTTCTTTTGCCGGTTCTTCAGCGAAGCCGATATCGGAGAAGAGATCTTCTTCCTCGTCCGCTTCTTCCTCGGGTTCATTGAACTTCATGCCGAAGTCCTCTTCTGCCGGTTCTTCCTCATCGCCTTCGTCGAAGCTCAGGTCAACATCGTTGAGCTTTTCAGCAGCTGCGGTGATTTCAAACAGGTCATCGAGTTCGAGGTCATCCGCTTCCATGACACCGTCTTCACCGGCCTGGGCTGCGTCCTCATCAAAGGAGAGCTTCGGGTTTACCTTGGAGGCCAGGGCCAGAAGTGCGGAAACACCTGTGTCGGAATCCGCCAGGATCTTCTTGGCGGAAGCCAGCAGCTTGCGGGTGTCGTCCTTGGAGACATTCAGCTTTTCGCTGATTTCATCCAGGCTCAGCAGATCATAATAGCGCAGGGCTGCGGCTGCTCTTTCAGAAGAAGGCAGTGAATCCAGCGCGTGGAGAATTCTGATCTTGCATTCATCCGCGTCAGCCGGCAGCTGAATCTTTGTGTCAGGAATTTCATCCTTGTTTGTATACTTCAGATCTGAATCGGAGCTGACAGAAATCTCAGGGATATTGTTCAGTGCTGTATTTCTGACGATGTCAGTAAGCCAGTCACCGAAGCTTTCAGCGGAGGCTGAATCTTTCAGATTGCGCAGAGCACTCCTCAGGGCTGTCTGTTCGGAACTCTTGGCTGTCTCCTTGTCACCGACATACAGTCTGGTCACAAAATACATATCCGATGTGTAAGCTTTCAGCAGGGAGGCAATCGCTTCACGGCTGCCGCCGGCCGCCTGCTCCACCAGTTCTCTGATTTCCTGTTCTGTCTGTACGTTTTCCATAACTAATCTCCCTATCGATTTGATATCACTACCATCTTATTATATTACAAAACAGCGTTAATTTTTAAGACTTTGAATCGGAGAAGGAATTCTGCCGCCGCGGTTGACCATAACGGCAGGGCTGACCTTCTTGACCGGCATGACAGGACCTTCACCCAGAAGGCCTCCGAAGACAAGATGATCCCCTGCTTCCATGCCGATCGCCGGGATCAGACGGCAGGCCGTTGTCTTGGAATTGATCATGCCGATGGCTGCTTCATCCGCGATAATGGCGGAAAGTGTCTCGGCAGTCGTGTCGCCGGGCACGATGATCATGTCCAGTCCGACTGAACAGACCGCGGTCATCGCTTCGAGTTTCTCAATGGTCAGTGTGCCTGCTTCCGCAGCCGCGATCATGCCGGCGTCTTCGCTGACCGGGATAAACGCGCCGGAGAGGCCGCCGACGGAACTGGAGGCCATGATGCCGCCTTTTTTGACAGCGTCATTCAGCATCGCCAGACATGCCGTGGTACCCGGCCCGCCGCACTGTTCAAGACCGATTTCCTCCAGGATCTGGGCAACCGAGTCGCCCACTGCCGGGGTCGGCGCCAGGGAGAGGTCAACGATGCCGAACGGCACATTGAGTCTTCTGGAAGCTTCCATGCCGACAAGCTGGCCCATGCGGGTGACCTTGAAGGCAGTCTTCTTGATGATTTCAGCGATTTCATTCATTGACGCATCCGGTCCGGCTTCGCGGACAGCGTTTCTGACAACGCCGGGTCCGGAGACGCCGACATTGATGACACAGTCCGGTTCAGAGATGCCATGGAAGGCGCCTGCCATAAACGGATTGTCTTCCACCGCGTTGCAGAAGACGACGAGCTTGGCTGCACCGAAGCAGTGGTTGTCTGCTGTCAGTTCAGAACACTCTCTGACGATGCGGCCCATCTGTTTTACCGCGTCCATGTTGATGCCGGCCTTGGTGGAGCCGATATTGACGGAGGAACAGACGATGTCCGTGCATGCCAGGGCTCTGGGAATGGATTCGATCAGAAGACGGTCGCCTTCTGTCATTCCCTTCTGGACAAGGGCGGAATAGCCGCCGATGAAATTGACGCCGAGTTCCTTGCCGGCTTTGTCCAGGGTCTGCGCATACCTGACGCAGTCGCCGCCGGATACACTTGCCAATAATGAGATCGGTGTCACGGATATACGGGCGTTGACGATCGGAATGCCGTATTCCCGGGAGATATCGCCGGCTGTTTTGACCAGGTTTCTGGCCTTGTCCGTCAGCTTGGCATAGATTTTCTCACAGGATTTTTCAATGTCGGTATCCGCACAGTCCATTAAGGAAATTCCCATGGTGACTGTTCTGATATCCAGGCATTCCTCATCGATCATACGGATCGTTTCCAGGATGTTTTCAGATCTGCGTGCCATAAAAACTCCTAGATTGTATGCATCGCGTTGAAGATGTCTTCGTGCATGAAATGAATCTTCAGACCCTGCTGCTGGCCGAGCTCGTCGAATTCATCGGCGATCTTGTGCATATTTTCGAGATCTTCCGGAATTTCCACGATCATGATCATGGTAAACAGGTCCTGCAGGACCTTCTGGGTCACATCGACGATATTGATTGTGCGCTTTGCACATTCTGTCGCGACGAACGCGAGAATGCCGGGGCGATCTTTTCCGACTACTGATATAACTGCTCTCATACAATCCTCCCTGTTCAGTGTGTTTCCGCCTGCAGATCATCGAGTGACAGTCCGCAGTAATATAATTCCATAATCAGATAGTTCTTAACCTTTTTCATTGTTTCGACCGTGGAGTCCTTGCATTCGCTGGTGGCTCTGTCAGCGGCGAAATCATAGGAACAGCTGCCCATGGAAATCAGGTCTCCCTGCCAGCTGTAGACATAGTTGATCGAATAATTCGAGTAAATGAATGTCTTGTTGGTGAAGTCGATCGTATAGGCTTCATTCTGGTTGAAGATCAGCTGGACGCTGCCGTCTTTCTTGTCTTCATAGCCCATGCGGTTGATCAGGCGCTTTTTGAATGTCTCAGTGACTGTGGCTTCCGGACTGTCATCATATGTATCATCCGAAGCGATTTCGCTGGTGTCGATCTCCGATGCCGCCACATAGGTTTTGTGTTCCTTTTTCTTCTCATCACTGACGAGGATTTCTGTTTCATCCTGGCCGAAGACCGAGACGGATGAGGTATATGTCACCTCAATCGGCTGGCTCTGATATTCAAAGGTATCCGTCACTTTCACATCCTCCTGGATGAAGTATCCGTCCTTTGAGAATGTGTCGGTGATGACGGCTGAAGTGACCTGGCTGTTCTCAAAATCCGTGACGCCGTAGAAATCATAGCGGCCTTTGAAGAAATCCGCGGCAGAGTCTTCCTTCACGACAATCGTATAAATATGATTGCCGGCTTCATCTTCCCTGGCGTCCACGGTTTCCACCAGCTGCTTCGGGAAGCTGTAGACGTCCAGCGGCACCAGTGTCAGTGCCCTGACATCGGAAAACGCCATGGTTTCATAATAGGTAATCCCGTTGTATTCGTTGTACAGGGTTCCGTCATAGTACCAGGATTCCATCACGGAGTTCAGGCCGTTGGCGGTAATATGCTGGCTCAGATGGGCTTTTTCTTCACTGTCTTCTGTTTCCAGGACTGCGTCTGTATAATAGGCGCTGCGTGTTTCGTCGGGAAACAGGAAGTTGTATTCACAGCGCACGGAATAGCTGGCGCTTTCGGGTTTCTTAAGATTTGCGGTTTCCTGCGCAAAGAGCTCATAGCCGTCCCCTGCCATCGGTGTTCCGGAGGGGACTGTTTCTTTTTCTGTATCTTCCTTTGTGCCGCAGCCTGCCAGCAGCGCTGCGCACAGAAGCAACTCTCCAGCTTTTTTCATAGGCTTTAT
>JAUNJW010000226.1 GCA_030533035.1 Erysipelotrichaceae bacterium | reverse complement strand
GCAAGCTGAATGCGGTTGGTGAAGATTGTTCTTTCGGTTTTGTAAACGGAAAGGAACTGCCTGTTTTCATGCGTGAAGCCATACAGCTTTTCAAGCTCCTTCTCATCCACTCTGTTCCATACTGTTTTGTTCATATAAATCTCTCTTTCTTTGTTTTTCAGATCCGCATGGATCTGAAAGCGTCGGTATATCTTGAGGGCCCGCTGATTTCAAAAATCACGCCCTCTTCGGTTTCTTCGATTGTTTTCATCAGCAGAACGCTGCGGTACTCCGACACCGCCGACATCTTATCATACGGCACCAGGCACCTGATCCTTGATTCATCGGGATACAGCCGCTCAAGAACCGTATCCATCATCTGATCCATGCCTGCCCTGGTCAAAGAGGAGACATGAATCATGCCGTCGTCAGGTATTTCTTCCATGAGGTCGGACTTGGTGAAAACCCGCATGACCGGGATATCGCCGGCGCCGATCTGTTTCAGGGTGTCCTCACTGATATCCGCCTTGCGCTGCCACTGGGGATCCGAGCCGTCAATCACATGGATCAGCAGATCCGCGTCCCTGGCCGCGTCCAGGGTGGCCTGGAAGGCGTCCACCAGGGTATGGGGCAGATCCGAGACAAAGCCGACGGTATCATAGAGCAGAAACTTCCGGGATGCCCAGGGGATCATGCGTACGCTGGTGTCCAGCGTCGCAAACAGCATGTCCTCTTCATAGACATGCTTTCCCTGGCCCTCGCCCATTTCAATCATGGCATTCATCAGCGAGCTCTTGCCGGCGTTGGTGTAGCCGATCAGGGCTGCCCGCCGCATCATCGTCCGGGTGCGTCTTCTTTCGTCCTGGTATTTCTGTTTCTTGATCTTTTCGATTTCCTTTTTCAGCTGGGCCATCCGCTGGCTGTAGCGTCTCTGCACAAGTGAGGAGCGCATTTCACCGGCGCCCCTGTTGTAGGCGGAACCGCCCCTTTCGTGGCCTGATTCATCGGCGGACGACTGCAGGACACGGGGCAGGTCATACTGGAGCCTTGCCAGTTCCACCTGCAGCTTGGCCTGTCTTGAACGGGCCCGGTCAGCGAAAATGTCCAGGATCAGGGCGGTGCGGTCAATGACATTGACGCCTGCTTCCGCAGAGATCCGCTGGGCAACGATGATCCGCAGCGGGTTATGGAAAATGATCAGGTCCACATCGAGTTCTTTTGCCATCGCGCAGAGTTCATGGAACTTGCCCCGGCGGAAAGCTGTTTCCGGATCCGGCGAACGGGAGGCCTGGGTGATTCTTGAGACCACCTCGATGCCGCAGGCATGACAAAGAGAAGCGGTCTCTTCCATTGCCGCGCTGAATTCCTGTTCATTTTCTTCAAGCCGGATGCCGGCCAGGATGGCTGTTTTCTTTGGCACGTGTCTATACTACCATAACGGAAACGAAAAAACCGGAAATCTCTCCGGTTCAGCAGCCTGTTCCGTCCAGGGAACAGACTGTTTTTGTTTCTTTTGTGACTTCAATGCCCTTTTCTTTCAGCCAGCCTTCCCAGTCGGTTGTAACAAGATCATTGTCGACAATGGCGGGAATGCCGACGGAGCCGTTTGCCTTCACGCTGTCAAAGACAGGATCTGTGTCCCTGAGCCGCAGGAACTCTTTCAGATTGGGCATGTTTTTGTTAATATCAACGAATTCATAGGGAATGTCATTGAGATCGAGATATGATCGGAAACTGACGCAGTCGGGACAGTTGTGGCTTCCGTAGTATTTCATAATCATTATTCCTTTCCGGTTTCTGCGGGATTTATGACCGGCTCCGGTTTTCCTTCAGCCGGGTTGAGTTTCTTTTCGTACCACGAGATGGACAGCCAGCGGCCGAACTTGTAGCCGACGTCTTCCAGGATTCCTTTTCTGATGAAGCCGTTTGCCTCATGGAGACGTTCGGAGGCGGTGTTGCCCAGGGTTATATTGGAGACAATCGTGACATAGCCGGCTCTGCGGGCGATTTCCAGGATTCCCTGAATCAGCTTCGTGCCGTAACCCTTTCCCCTCTGCAGCGGATCGAGATAAATGGCCAGGTCGCATGTCCAGTCATAGGCAGCCCTTGGAATAAAGGAAGCCAGGTAGGCATAGCCAACCGGTTTTCCATCCTCTTCCAGAATGACCCAGGGATACTTTTCCCGGATCATGTGCACCCGCTGTGTAAACTCAGAAAGTGAGAGCGGTTCAGTCTCAAAGGTGGCGGTATCGTTTTCGATATACCAGTTGTACCAGTTCAGGATGAGAGGAATGTCGGCCTCCGTGATCATCCGGATCATTTTTCAAAAACCGTCCTGCCGTCCATGACGGTCATCATGATCTTCGCGTCCGTGATTTCTTCCGGTTTCATTTCCCGGATGTCACGGTCAATGACCGTAAAGTCGGCGGCATATCCCTTTTCAATCTTCCCGAAGCGGTCATTCATGAAAAACTGCTCATAGCCTCTGTCACACATCAGTTCAATCGCCTGTTCCACGCTGAGGCGCTCATCCGGGTTCATATGGGCGTCTGAATGCATGGATGTGCCGGTGCATGCCATGCGGATGGCCGCCAGCGGATCAGGCATTTCCACCGGCGCGTCGGAACCGCCGCTTGTCAGTGTTCCTTCGAACAGTGAGCCAAACGGATACGAGGAGGCTGCCCTGTTTTTTCCGACTCTTTTTTCAAGGATTTCAGCGTCGGCGTCGATGAACTGGGGCTGGATATAGCAGCTCAGCTTCATCTTCAGGATCTGCTCCTTCTGGGCTTCGGACATGATCTGGCAGTGGACCAGGCCATGGTGGAGCGGATTGCCCTCATAAACTGTGTCTTTGAATACATCCAGCATGACCTGAACCGCTCTGTCGCCGATGGCATGGGCAATGGTCGGCATGTTGAAACGGTTCGCCAGGCGGACAAAGGTTTCAATCTCTTCCTCATCCATGATCAGCATGCCCTCTGTATCCGGCTGATCGGTATAGGGATGGCGCAGGGCCGCAGTCCTGGCGCCGAGCGAGCCGTCGGTGATCAGCTTGAGCGGGCCGATGCGGAAGTAATCGTTGCCGACGTCGGTGGTATAGCCTTCATCGAGGAATCCGGCGAATTCCTGCGGTGAATTGAACTGGCACTGCTCATTGACGCGCACATTCATTCTTCCCTGGTAGGACAGCTTCTCATACACATTGAGGACGTCGCGGTAATCCTTTGTCAGGGAAATGAAATCATCAGACCCGGCCGCTGTGATGCCGTGTCTGTTACAGTAGTCCATCGCCGTCTCAATACAGCGGATGAGTGTCTTTTCATCCGCCGGCGGCATCTGGCTGCGGACGTATGTGATCGCGTTTTCTTCAAGAATTCCGTTTTCCAGGTCAATTCTTCCGCCTTCAATGACTGTCTCTTCATTCAGGCCTGTTTCCTCTATTGCCTTTGAGTTGAGCACAGCCACATGCCCGCATGTTCTGGTGATCATGACGGGATGATCGCCGCAGGCCTCGTCAAGCAGTTTTCTCGAAGGCTTCAGACCGTCTTCAAAGCGCTCTTCATTGTAGCCGCGGCCGATGATCCACTCGCCTTCCGCCGTATTCGCCGCCCTCTTTCTGACAGCTTCCTGCACGTCCTTCATGCCGGTGAGCCCATCCAGGCGCAATGAACAGAGAAGATATCCCAGCGAAACCATGTGCATATGGGAATCGACAAAGCCGGGCATGACGAACATGCCGGCAAGATCCGTCACTTCCACGTTTGCGGCAATCCCTGAAAGGATTTCTTCATCGCTTCCGGTCTCAATGATTTCATTGTCATCGATCAGAAAGGCCGTATCTTCACTTTTATATATTCTGCAGTTGATAAATGCTTTCATACTCAATACTCCTGAAACACAGTCATTATACCCAAAAGACAGCCGGAAAGAA
>JAUNJW010000033.1 GCA_030533035.1 Erysipelotrichaceae bacterium | reverse complement strand
ACGAAAGGGATGAGCTTGAAGTCACCAGAAGACTTTACCGTGACTCCGGTGACGCGGAATATCTGATCAACCGCCGCAACGTACGTCTGCGTGATGTTGTGGAACTGTTCCTTGATACAGGTCTCGGAAAAGATTCCCTCCGCATCATTTCGCAGGGCAACGTTATTTCCTTTGCGGAAGCGAAACCATATGAACGCCGCGGGATCTTTGAAGAAGCAGCCGGTGTCGCCAAATACAAAAAAAGAAAAATGGAATCCATTTCCAGACTGCAGAGAACCACCGACAACCTGGAGCGCTCCAACGATGTCCTGATGGAGCTTGAAAAACAGGTTTCACCCCTGAAGCGCCAGGCCCGCAAGGCTGAAATCTACAGGGAAAAGAAGAAGCGTCTGGAAGAGATTGAAATCAATGTCCTTGTGTCGGATATCGACCAGATGTCCCAGGAGATTGAATCCGCCAAATCCACGCTGTTTGACATCGAGGCCAAGGCACAGATGTATTCCACCAGCATTCAGGTGGGCGAACTGAGAATTGCCGAGGGCAGGAAGACTGTTGCAAACCTGGACAATGACATTACCCGCCTGCAGGATGAACTGATGGCCAATTATAACGAGGTTTCCTCCCTGGAAGCGCGCAAAACCGAACTGGATGAAAGAAGAAAATACATCGTACAGACCGGTGACTCCGAAGCCAAAGCCAGAGAGCTGCGCGAACTGCTGGAAACAGCAAGGGTTGAATATGATGACCGTAAGGAACGTCTTGACTCTTTGAACAATGAAATGCGTCTGCTGAGTGAGCAGCTGAGCTCGTGCGCCCAGAGAATCGCCGATTCCATGGCTGCCTATGAGCGTGAAAGCAACATGCTCAGAAACCTTGAAAACAGGAAGAATGTTCTTGACCAGCTGATCGCCTCACCGTTCAACAACCAGGCCGGCATCCGTGCCGTCATGGAAAGCCGGATCGCGTTAAGAGGCATCCTCGGTGTCGTCGGCCAGGTGTTTGAAGTCGAAAACGGCTACGAAGAAGCCGTTGCGACCGCACTTGGCGGAGCGATGAACAATATCGTCACAGCGGATGAACAGTGCGCAAGAGACGCGATCCGCTTCCTCAACCGCAACCAGTCGGGCCGCGCCACATTCCTGCCGCTGACAGTCATGCAGCCGCGCTGGGTGGCGAAGGAAGCCAGGATTATCTGCGACAACACAAAGGGATTCCTCGGCGTTGCCAGTGACTTTGTCTCCAATGATCCGGTCTTTGACCCGGTTGCCCAGGGACTGCTGGCCAATGTGCTGGTTGTCGACACGATGGAAACCGGCAATGAGCTGTCCTCACTGACAAAGAGAATGTACAAGATTGTCACCCTGAACGGCGAAGTCATTCACCGCGGCGGTTCCATGACCGGCGGCAAAACGCGTCATGACACGAACCTGGTGACAATGAAGAAAGAGGCGTCACAGATCGCCCAGCAGATTGATTCCCAGAAGGCAAGGGTGGACCTGGCAAGAAGGAATTATGATTCCGCTTCTTCCGACCGGGAAATCATCAGCCGCAGAATGTCCGAACGAAGAGTCGCCGCGGCCGCTCTCGAGCCGGTTGTCGAAGCCAAGCAGGCCAAGTATGAAAAACTGCGCAATGATTATTCGCTGCTGAAGAAAGACGATGAGGAAGATCTTGCGGACGCCCATGCCGATGAACTGGTCATCAAGCTGAACACTGCATATTCCAGACGTGATGAAATCACCGCTGAAATCCGCACAAAGCGTGAGCAGAGACAGGCCCAGAGCCAGGACAATGACCGCAAGGAAGCACAGCTGAAACAGGTCAGAAAAGACCTTGATACCGCCAATGCCTCTGCCAACGCAATCAGAATCGACCAGTCCAGGATTGAAACCAGGATGGAAAACAGCCTGCAGAGGCTGACCTCTGAATACCAGCTGACCTATGAATTCGCAAAGACCAAGGTCACCGGCGAGCCGGTCGAAAACGCGAAGGAAGAAGTCGCTGCCCTCAGGGCTGATATTGAAAGACTCGGCAATATCAACATGAACGCGCCGGAGGAGTATACCGAAGTCAATGAGCGCTACGAGGCTCTCAAGGCCAATATTGAAGAGCTCAACGCGGCGAGGGACAAAATCCTGGTGGCCATTGACGAAATGGATACTGTCATGAAAAAGCAGTTCCGTGAGATGTTCAATAAAATCAATGTTGAGTTCAATGAGATTTTCCGGACACTCTACGGCGGCGGCAAGGCTTCCCTGATTCTCGAGGATCCTTCCGACATTCTCAATACCGGCATTGACATCGATGCCCAGCCGCCGGGTAAGGCAGTCACCAACAACAAGCTGTTCTCAGGCGGTGAAAAGAGCCTGATTGCCTTGTGCGTCCTGTTTGCGATCCTCAAGGTCAAGCCGGTTCCGCTGGTCATTCTTGACGAGGTAGAGGCGGCGCTTGATCCGGGCAATGTCGAACGCTTTGCCCAGTATCTGCACAACTATACAGACAGAACACAGTTTATTGTTGTCACCCACCGTCCGGGCACAATGGAAAACACCGATGTGCTCTTCGGAGTCACCATGCAGCATCAGGGCGTCAGCCAGATGCTGAAAGTTGAACTGCGTGAAGCCATTGACATGGCTGAACCGACAGTCCTGGAGGCCGTATCATGAGTTTTCTCAGCAAACTGAAAGACAAGTTCTTCGGTAAAGCCGAAGAAGAAAAGGCCGTATATCTTTCCGGCTTCAAAAAAGCCCGGCAGACATTCGGCGACCAGCTGAAAGAAATGGAATATCAGTTCAAGGGCGTTGATGACGACTTCCTTGAACAGCTGACAATCATCCTGCTGGAAAGTGATGTCGGCATTGAAACCGCAGACCTGATCTGCGACCGCCTGAAGGAAAAATGCACCGATTTTCCAGGTCTTACGTTCCACTGGGCGATGAACTTCCTGATCGAAATCATGCAGGAGGTATACAATGAATATGAAGACAGGCCCATCGTTTACAACGAGAACGGGCCGACGGTGATTCTTCTTGAAGGCGTCAACGGATCCGGCAAGACAACCACCGCCGCGAAACTGGCAAGAATGTATATGCTGCAGGGGAAGACAGTCGCTTTTGTCGCTGCCGACACATTCCGTGCCGGCGCGATCGACCAGCTTGCCAAATGGGGCGAGCGGCTCGGCGTCCACTGCATCAAGGGCAGGGAGAACGGCGATCCCAGCGCTGCCATCGTTGACGGCTGCCGCTATGCCAAGGAAAACAATATCGACATTCTCCTGTGCGATACCGCCGGCCGTCTGCAGAACAAGATCGGACTGATGAATGAGCTTTCCAAGATGAACCGTGTTTCCGCAAGGGAAATTGAAGGGGCTCCCCACAATGTCTGGCTTGTCCTGGACGCCACAACCGGCCAGAACGGGCTTTCCCAGGCGGAAGTCTTCGCGGATTCAACGACGCTTTCCGGCATCATCCTGACAAAGATGGACGGAACAGCCAAGGGCGGCATCGTCCTGGCGATCAAGCACAAGCTCCATGTGCCGGTTCTGTTTATCGGTCTCGGCGAACAGCCGGAAGACCTGCGTCCGTTCGATCTGGACACATATCTCTACAGTATTTCCGAAGGCCTCGGCAATGGATAAGTTTGAAGTCAACAATCTGCTGGATTTTTACGGTCCGCTGCTGACGGATAAACAAAGAGATATCTGTGATTATTATTTCCGGGAGGATTACTCCCTGCAGGAAATCGCCGAAATCCAGGGCGTTTCCAGAAGCGCTGTCCATGACAGCGTAAAGCGCTGCATTGCCGAACTGTCTGCGTATGAGGAGAAGCTGCACTGCTTTGAATCCTACCAGAAGCGGATGCGGCTCTATGAAAAGATCCGAAAGCAGGCGAATGAAGAAATCGGACGCCTGCTCGATGAATGCATTGCAACAGAAACCGACTAAGGAGGAAAACATGAGTAAGGTTATTGCGGTCAATTCCGGTTCATCATCACTGAAGTTCCAGCTCTTTGACATGCCCAGCGAGACTGTCCTGACAAGCGGACAGGCTGAGCGCATCGGCCAGGAGATGGGAACATTCACAATCAAGTACAATGGCGAGAAGCACGTCAAGAATCTGCCTCTGCCCGATCACAAGGCAGCTGTCAATCTGCTGCTGAAGAGCCTGAACGATCTCGGTATCGTTGAAAGCCTTGATGAAATCAAGGGTGCCGGCCACAGAATCGTCCAGGGCGGCGCATACTTCTCCGAATCCGTTGTTGTTGATGAGGACGTTGTTGAAAAGGTTGATGAGCTGTGCGAACTCGCTCCGCTGCACAACCCGGCACATCTTGTCTGCTACAAGGCATTCAAGGAAGCTCTGCCTGAAATCGGCCATGTCTTTGTCTTTGACACAGCGTTCCATCAGACGATGGGCCCTGAGTCCTATCTCTTCCCGGTACCTTATGACTGGTATACACAGTACAAGATCCGCCGTTACGGCGCCCATGGCACAAGCCACTGGTATGTCAACAGAAGAACTGCCGAAATCATGGGCAAGCCTGTTGAATCCCTCAACATGATTACCTGCCACCTCGGCAACGGCGCATCCATTTCCGCAATCAGAGACGGCAAGTGCATCAACACCTCCATGGGTCTGACCCCGCTCGGCGGCATTATGATGGGCACACGTTCCGGCGACATCGACCCGACAGTTGTCTTCTACATGATGAAGAAGCTGGAATGCAAGCCGGATGAAATGGACACATTCCTGAACAAGCGTTCCGGTATGCTCGGCGTTTCCGGCATCAGCTCCGACGCCCGCGACATCCAGGCGGCCGTTGACGAAGGCAATGAAAGAGCGATCCTGACTGTTGACCTGTACACAAACCGTGTCATCAACGTCATGGGCGGCTATTACATGCAGCTGGGCCATGTTGACGCGATCGTCTTCACAGCAGGCCTTGGCGAAAACGACGCCACAATGCGTGAAAGAGTCCTGAAGAAGCTGGAAGAGGGCATGGGCCTCTCCATTGACTACGAGCTCAACCAGACAATCCATGGCAAGGAATGCAAGATTTCCAGACCCGACAGCAAGATCGAAGTCTATGTCATTCCGACAAATGAAGAGCTTGTCATTGCCCGCGACACAGTCAGACTTCTCGGCTTATGATCGATTTCAATGCCCTCAGCAGGGTAATTGAAGAATCTGATTCGTTCGTATTATTCCATCATATCAATCCAGACTGCGACGCCCTCGGCTCGCAGTTTGGTTTAAAGAGCTGGATCAATGACAATTATCCTGACAAGAAGGTTTATGCCTGCGGGACAATGACGTCTTCCCAGGGAGAGTGGCCGGCCAATGATCCGTACGATGAGGAAATAATCCGCAGCAGCACGGCGATCGTGCTTGACACGGCGACAGCTGCCAGGGCGGATGACGAACGCTTTGCGGAAGCGAAGCTTGTCGTAAGGATTGACCATCATCCCGTCAGCGAGCCTTATGGCGAACTTGTATTTGTCAATGCCAAAGCGGCAGCCACCTGTGAAATCCTGAGCGCCTGGTTCCGCCATGCGGGAAAAACCGTTTCCGTAAAAACAGCCGAATTTCTGTACAAGGGACTGCTGACCGACACGCTCCGCTTTTCCACCAGCAACACGACGGCTGACACACTGCGGGAAGCAGCCTGGCTGGCCGAGAAGGGGATCGACATCCCGGCTCTCAACCGCGAACTGTTTGATCTGACAATGCCGGAATTCCGGCTGACGTCCCTGATCCGCTCCAAGGTGAATATTGAGGACTGCGGATTTGCCTGGCTCTCAATGACTGTCCGCGAACAGGAAGAATACGGACTCTCCGGCAGCGAAGCCAGGGGCCATATCGATGAGATCGGCCACGTCAAGGACTTCAGAGTCTGGGCGATGTTTACCGAAAGGCAGACGGAAGACGGCATCAGGTATGACGGAAGCCTGCGCTCCAAAAAAGCGGCTGTCAACACAATCGCAGCCATGTACGGAGGCGGCGGCCATAAGAACGCTGCCGGCGTCAAAGGCCTCAGCAGCGCTGAATTCAATCAGATTCTCACGCTTCTCAAGCAAGCGGCACAGACAGAATAGCTTCAATGACCGCGGATCGCATGATCTGCGGTTTTATTTGTCCGCTTTTTACGGAAACAACACAATTCATATATCTTTTTTTGTTAGAATATTAACGAAGATTGGAGATAAAAGATAATATGAGCAAAGTCACTGAAACTACCCGCGAAAGCTGGATCAAGGCTACTTTCCCGGAATGGGGAACCTGGCTGAACGAAGAAATTGAAAGAACAGAAATCGCACCCGGAAGCGTCGGCATGTGGTGGCTGGGATGCACCGGCATCTGGTTCAAAACACCCGGCGGCGCCAACATCACAATTGACCTGTGGGCCGGCAACGGCAAGAGAACGCATGGCGACGGCAAGATCAAGGTCGGCCATCAGATGGCAAACATGGCCGGCGTCAGAAAGATGCAGCCGAACCTGAGAGCGGTTCCGTTTGTCATCGATCCGTTCGCGGTCAAGCATGTCGACGCGGGTCTCGCGACCCATTACCACCAGGACCATATGTCCGCTGAATTCGCGGCCCATGTCATCCAGAGCGGGATGACAACAACCGATGAAAGCGGCAATGAGATTCCGGTTCCGTTCATCGGTCCGGCAAAATCCGTCGAAACATGGATCAACTGGGGTGTCCCGGCTGAAAGATGCATTACCGTCAGACCCGGCGATGTCATCAGAATCAAGGACCTGGAAATTGTCGCCCTGGATTCCTTTGACAGAACCTGCATCGTCACCACTGACTCCCAGGGACCTGACCGTGAGGAGCTTTACGGCAAGTGCCCGACAGACATGGATGAGAAAGCTGTCAACTATCTGGTAAAGACCCCCGGCGGAAACATTTACCACAGCGGCGACTCCCATTATTCCATTTACTTTGCCAAGCACGGCAAGGATTATGACATCGACGTGGCGTTCGGCTCCTTCGGCCTCAACCCGGTCGGCATCCAGGACAAGATGGAATCCACCGATATCCTGAGAATGGCGGAAGCTCTGCGCTGCAAGGTTGTCATCCCCATCCACTATGATGTCTGGACAAACTTCATGGCTGACGTCAATGAGATCAAGGTTCTCTATGACATGAGAAAAGACCGTCTGGATTATCAGTTCCATCCGTTCTTCTGGGAAGTCGGCGGCCGCTATATCTATCCGCAGGACAAGGACAGAAGGGCATATCACCACGACCGCGGATTTGATGACTGCTTCGATTACGAAGCCAACGTTCCTTTCCGTTCCGTTCTCTGATCCAGAGGTGCGGGGTGCGCATCCTGATCCTGGATATCGGCACCACCAGCATGCGCGGTATCCTCTATGATGAAAACGGAACACAGCTGGCATTGACCCGGAAGGAAAATCATCTTGTATTCATGGGCGATACCCTGATTGAAGAGAATCCCCGTGATTTCTATGACAATACCGTCGCGATCATACGCGCAGTCACAGACCAGACAGGTCTTTCAAGGTTTGACGCGATCGGCATCACATCCCAGCGCTCAAGCATAATTCCGGTTGACCGCCAGGGCAATCCGCTCTCGGCAGCGATTATGTGGCAGGACACCCGCAACCGGGAGATCTGCCGGAAGCTTGAAGCATACAACCCGATGCTCTATGAGCGCACAGGGGCCCAGGTTTCAACCGTATTCTCCGGCTCCAAAATGACCTGGATCCGTCATAACCAGCCTGAAATCTACAAAGACACATATAAATTCCTGAATATTCCCGAATATGTCGTCATGTGCATGACCGGGGAATTTGTGACCGATACCACCTACGCCTCAAGAACCGGACTCATGGATCTGAGAACGTCAGAATGGGATCCTGAAATCCTGAAACTCTATGACGTGGAGGAAGAAAAGCTCTGCCGCAAGATTGAGCCGGGAGAAACAGCCGGCTATGTGACGGAAGCGTTTGCCCGCGTCAGCTGCATTGATCCGGGAATCCCCGTGATCCACTGCGGCGGCGACCAGCAATGCGCCGCGATCGGCCACGGAATCATTGAAAAAGGCCCGGTATCCCTTACAGTGGGAACCGGTGGCTTCCTGGCAGCAGCGCTGGACGAACTGCCCGAAATGATGCCGAGCGGCGTCATTATCAACCGTGCCTCCAGTGAACATCAGTTCATCATGGAAGCCAACATCCTTTCCTGCGGCGCCGGCTACGACTGGTGCGCAAGAGAGCTGTACGGCATGGAAAAAGCGGACTACAGATTCCTGGAATCTGAACTGAAGAAGGAGAACTTTGTATCTTCGCCGCTTGTCATTCCATACTTCTCAGGACGCGGGGCGCCTGACTGGAATCCGCTGGCAAGAGCGGTATTCTCCGGCATCACCACCGCGACAAGACGGTCGGAACTGTTCAAGAGCATTATGGAAAGCATCTTCATGGAGATTGCGAACCATCTTGAGCATCTTTCTGAGGTAACTGAAATCACAAGAGTTTACGCCGGCGGCGGCATGACCGCTTCAAAGACGCTCAACCAGCTGATGGCCAATATCTTCGGCCGCGAGGTCGACTGTGTCGAGAATCCCGAAGCGACAGGCCTTGGCGCTCTGGCGGTTGTATTGGCGGCAGGCGGGCAGTCTGCTTCGGTAAAAGAAGCGTACAGAGCCCTGGCCGGCGAAAAGAAAATCGTCTACACGCCTGACATGACCCTGCATGAGGCCTATGAAGCCAAGCGGGAGAAAATGAACAGGCTCTATGAAATAATCAACCAGGGAGGCGGCTATGAAAGCTGAAAAAAGAGTCATCGGCTCACTGAACAAATGTTATGCCTGCGGTACCTTCAGCTATGACGGCGAAGACCATCTGATCGTGGCAGCGGAGAAAAAGGATCCCTGCTATTCATTTACGGCAGACGGTGAAATGAAGGATGTTTTATGGACACAGCCGGGCGGCGTCATGACTGTCCTGCAGTTTCCGGATGATCATCCTGTACTGATGGCGACATATCAGTTTTACTCACCCAACGATTCCGCATCCGCGAAAATCGTATATTACACCAGAGGCAGTGACGGCTGGGACTGCCACGTTCTCTGCGATCTGCCTTTTGTCCACCGTTTCGGTATCGTTGAAAGGGGAGGGATCAGATATCTGGTTGCCTGCACCCTGAAATCCGCCCATGCGTTCAAAAATGACTGGACATGCCCGGGCAGGATCTGGGTGGCAGAGCTGCCGCAGCACCTGGAAGAATTCAATGCTGACAATCAGCTGCAGCTGACGCCGCTTGTTTCCGGCCTTTACAAGAACCACGGCTTTGCGGTTCATACCGATGAAGCAGGATATTCCTTCGCGGTTGTCGGGACTGAAAACGGCATTTACCAGGTGATCCCGCCGGAATCAGAAGGCGGTGAATGGCAGGCAGACTGTCTGCTGGAAACCCCCTGCAGCGATGTGCTGTATCTTGATTTCGACGGGGATGGCGAAAGAGAACTTCTTGTGCTTTCACCGTTCCACGGCAATACGCTGTCTGTTTACAAAAAGAACGGCAGCACCTTTGAACCTGTATGGCAGCGGGAAAAAAAGATGCCGTTCATCCACGCAATTTATGCCGGCAGAATGAACGGAAGATGGATTGCATTTGTCGGCAACCGGGAAGAAGACCGGGAACTGATCGCTGTTGAATATGACAATGGCTATAAGGTAAGCGTCCTGGATCAGGGAGCCGGTCCGGCCAACTGCATGTTCTTTGAAAAGGACGGCAGTTACAGGCTTCTGGCTGCCAACCGTGAAACCGATGAAATCGCCCTTTATGAACTGAAAGAGGACTGAGTATGAGCATTTCACTGGCATTATATGAAAAAGCGATCCCGGCCGGGAAAAGCTTTGAGGAAATGTTTGAGATCACAAAGGCATGCGGGTTTGACCGCTTTGAAATCAGCATCGACGAAACAGACGCCAGACTGAAACGGCTGGAAATGAGCGCTGCTGAGCAGAGCGAACTCGGTACCCTGGCCAGAAGGTCAGGCACACCGATCAGAACCATGTGTCTTTCCGGCCACCGCAAATATCCGCTCGGCGCTTCCGATCCCCAGGTTCGTGAACGGTCAATGGATATCATGAAAAAGGCAGTTGATTTCTCGGTCAATGCCGGAATCTCGATCATCCAGCTGGCCGGCTACGATGTCTATTACGAGGAAAGCACGCCGGATACGGTGAAATGGTTCACAGAGAATCTGATCAGATCAACTGAATACGCGGCCTCAAGAGGCGTCGTTCTTGCCTTTGAATCCATGGAAACACCGTTCATGGACACCATTGAAAAGATCATGAAGTATGTTGAGCTGGTGGATTCCCCATGGCTCGGCATTTATCCGGATATCGGCAATCTGAAAAACGCCGCGGTTCTCTACGGCCATGATGTGACGGAAGATCTTCTCAAAGGCAGAGGCCATACATTCGCCGTCCACCTTAAGGAAACAAATCCCGGCATCTACCGTGATATGAATTACGGCACCGGCGGCCATACAGAATATGTTCCGTGCATCCGGGCAGCCCTGGATATGGGCGTCCGCATGTTCACCGGCGAATTCTGGTATCAGAAGGGGCAGGATTACATGAAAGTAATTACAGAGTCCAATGAATTCCTGCGCAATGTCATCAGGGAGGCTGAAAATGCTTGAAGAACTGAAAAAGGAAGTCTGTGAAGCAAATCTTGAACTGGTCAGAAGGGGTGTTGTCATCTATACATGGGGCAATGTCTCCGGCATCAGTGAGGACAGAAAGTACATGGTCATCAAACCCAGCGGCGTCGACTATGACGGCATGAGCGCGGATGACATGGTAGTCGTGGATCTGGAAACCGGTGAACGGGCGGAAGGAAAATGGAAGCCTTCCAGCGACACCGACACCCATCTTGAACTGTACAGAAAGTATCCGGATATCAGAGGAATCGTCCATACGCATTCCATCAACGCGGTTGCCTTTGCCCAGGCCGGTATTCCGATTCCGGCTCTCGGCACAACCCACGCGGATTATTTCTACGGCGATATCCCGTGCACCAGGGAACTCTCTAAGGAAGAAGTTGAGGAAGCCTATGAGAAGAACACCGGAAAGGTCATCATCGAGACAATTGAACAGCTCGGCTATGACCCGATGGCAATTCCCGGCATCATTGTCAAAAACCACGGTCCGTTTGCCTGGGGAAAGTCTCCGGCCAATGCTGTGTACAATGCGGTCGTCATGGAGACCGTGGCGGAGATGGATCTGAGAACGCTGCTGCTCAATCCGCAGGCATCAATTGCCCGCTATGTCCTTGACAAGCACTACATGCGCAAGCACGGTCCCAATGCCTATTACGGGCAGACAAAAGAGTAAGAATTCCGAAAACGCCGCAAGGCGTTTTTTTTCTGTTTTTAAGAATCGCGAATTTTGCGATGTCAAGTATTGAATTGATTTTTCAAGGCAGTATAATCGGGTATCGAACGGAGGATACAATTATGACAGCAATCAATAAAAAAGTATTATCTGAAATCGTTGCAGAAGAACATAATCTCACAAAAAAAGAAGCCGCGCAGATCATTGATCTGGTATTCGATACCATCAGCAACACTCTGAAAGCATCGGGCACCGAGGGCGACTATGTGAGCCGCCTCGAAGGAAGCTACGCCAAGAGTATAAGAACAGAGCAGTCCACCGGAATGATCCAGGAGGTGCTTACCGCCATTCCTGACGGTTCGAAGAACCTGCTCAGCGTGCTCACTCTCATCCTCGGAGGCATCCAGGTGATTCGGGGCAAT
>JAUNJW010000225.1 GCA_030533035.1 Erysipelotrichaceae bacterium | reverse complement strand
CCTACATTGTCGAGGCCGGCACCAGGGTAAACTGCATTGCGGTGAATCTGAACAGCCATCGTTCCATGCTGAAAAATGATCCTGTTTTCCTGTCTTTCCTGCTGACATCCGTCACGGAAAAACTGAGCCGGGCAACTTCCTACATGCTTGAGCCGGAAGACCTGCGTGAAAGGACAATCTACTACATAAAACACGCGGATCATCAGACACTGAAGGGCGTAGCCTCCGCGGCATCCTATCTGCATTGTTCCAAAAGGCAGCTGCTGCGGATTCTGAAGATGCTTCAGGAGGAAGGGAAAATCATAAAAACCGGCAAAGGGGTTTACCGGCTTGTCTGATTTCTACAGTTTTAAGGCAGGATCCCGGTAGTACTCTGTCAGGATTTCCAGGAATCTGTTCAGTGATCTGCGGCTGTCGGAAGCGTGTGTACAAAGCACACACGGCATGGAAACGTCTGTGTCAAAAGGAATCCAGCGGAACATGCCGTGATGATCATTCAGATATCCGGGCGCAAGCACAACCGCCTGGTCTGCCGCGACATAAGTCAGCGAGGTATCATAATCAGGACTGTTGAAATAACTGATTTCAGGATCCCGGATGATTTCATTCTGGATCTTTTTCAGTTCCGGCGGGGAACCGCCGCCGATCATCAATGTGCGGCCTTTGAGATTTTCCTTCGTGATAACTGTCTGATCTGCCAGCGGATCATCGCTGCGGACAACAAGATAGATCCGGGTTCTGAAAAATTCATGAATCCGCACATCCGGCATGTGTTTCACCCTGCTCTGAAGTGAAAATACAATATCCGTTTCCCCGGTCAGGAATGCATCCAGATAATTTCTGTAGCTGACGGCGGGCGTTATGGAAACAGAGGCATCCTCCCTGCGGTAGAGCCGCATTACTTCAGGCAGCCAGAATACCGCGGAGCGGACCGGCATTCCGATGCGGATATTGTCCCGGTATCTGGCCGAAAAGTTCTGGCCCTGTTCTATGGCTGTGGTGAGCTGTGCCTGAATGTCGCGCAGGGTGACAATAAACTGTTCCCCGGCCGGTGTGACACTGGCGCCTTTGCCCGAACGGTCGAAAATACGGAAGCCGATTTCCTGTTCCACAGCGTTGATCTGATATGTGAGAGAGGGCTGGGAGATAAACAGATTTTCAGCCGCCCGGCTGAAGTTTCTGGTTTTCGCCAGTTCAAGAATGGATTCAATGTATTTCGTGTTCATATAAGGGCCTCGTTGATAAAATTATTCAATTGATTATTAGCACATTCAATTAGACTGTTCAATAGGCTGTTTTTATACTGTAAGTGTAAACAGGAGGACGAACATGAAAAATCTCGTAATCTATTATTCCCGTTCCGGTGAAAACTATGTAAACGGCAAGGTGACAAATATCAATAAAGGCAACACGGAATATGTCGCTGAATTCCTCCGTGACAATTTCGGCGCTGATCTCTTCAGGGCTGAAACAGTGAAGGAGTACGCGAAGAGCTATATGGACTGCATCCGGGAAGCACAGAAGGAACTCGACAATGATGAGAGGCCTCAGCTGAAAAAATATCTGACAGATATTTCTGAATATGACAATGTCTTCATTGCCGGACCATGCTGGTGGGGCACTTATCCGATGGCTGTCTTCTCTGCCATTGAAGGACTTGATTTTGCAGGAAAGAAGATCTTCCCCATCATGACCCATGAAGGCTCAGGAATGGGGCACTGCGAGAAGGATCTGAAGGAACAGATCAAAGGCGCGCGGTTTGTAAAAGGTCTCGCCATTCATGGCGCAGACGCGAAGAACAGTGAGCAGACAGTTGTCAGCTGGGTAAACAGAAATCTCTGAGCAAATGACAAAAGATGAAATGGATGTGCTTGCGGCATATCAGAAAATGCAGCAGGCGATGATTGACAAGGACCTTGAAACCATGAGGTCACTTGTACACAAAAATAAAACATTCACCCATATGTCAGGAAAAAAGCAGACCAGGGAACAGTTCTTCGGCGAAATCATGGATGGGACGCTGAACTATTTCAGATCAGATATTCATGACCCGCAGGTCACCGTAAACAATGACAGGGCAAACCTGAAAGCCTCTGTCACTCTCAGGGCAAAGGTCTATGGCATGTCGGGAACCTGGACGCTCAGAACAGACACGAACTTCGAAAGAATCAGCGGTAAGTGGATCCAGGTGAACTGAAAATAATAAATCATTGAAAATACAGGAGGACGTAAAGATGATTTTCAACAGAAATGAAACAAGAGAAGTTGTCGTTTTACTCGGTGCCGGAAGTATGGGCACAGCCATCATCAGAAGATTCGCTGCCGGCCGGAAGATCCTCTTCGGAGATATCAGCCAGGCAAATCTTGACAGGGTTGTTGAGGAATTTACCCGCAGCGGCTATGAAGCTGAAGGTATGATCGTCAACGCCATGGACAAAGAGTCCATCGAAAACTTTGCCGCAAAGGCCGCTTCCCTCGGTGATGTCAAGTATTATGTGCATACAGCCGGCGCTTCTCCTTCCCAGGGTACTCCGGAGCACATTCTTAAGCTCGACATGGTCGGAACCGGCTACGCAGTAGACGCGTTCGGCAAAATCATGGCTGCCGGCGGCGCAGGTCTGATCATCTCTTCCCAGACCGGTTACATGTTCCCGATTCCCTATGAGGTGGAACAGCAGATTCTCAATACACCGACAGAGGAACTGATGGATCTCGATTTCGTAAAGGAAAATGCCACCAGAAGCGGACTGGCTTACATGATCGCCAAGAGAATCAATCATCTGCAGGCTATGAAGGCCGCAGCCACATCCTGGAAGGAAAGAAGAGCGAGAATCAATACACTCTCTCCGGGCATTATCGTCACACCGCTTGCCTATGATGAGTTCAACGCTCCCGGCAACACATATCAGAACATGATCGACTCTTCACCGGCCATGCGTACCGCTTCCTCCGATGAAATCGCTGAAGCAGGCGCCTTCCTGCTGGGTGAACATGCAGGTTTCATCACCGGCATCGACCTGCTCATGGACGGCGGCGTCATCTCCGCAATCAGAACCGGTGCCTACAGTGTCCGCAAATAAGGTGAAAAGAATATGGATTTCATTAAGCTGAACAACGGGCTGGAATGCCCCGGCGTCGGCATCGGCACATTCATGTTAAAACCCGCGGACGCGGAAAACAGTGTCCGTGAAGCGCTGAAGATGGGCTATAGATTAATCGATACAGCCAATGCCTATGTCAATGAAAGAGCGGTCGGCAGAGGAATGAAATCCTCTGGCGTGGCAAGGGAGGAGATCTTCCTTTCCACAAAACTGTGGCCGAGCGAATATGAAAACGAAAACGCGGTGGAAGAAACACTGGAAAGACTCGGCACCGATTATGTCGATCTTCTCTACATCCATCAGCCGGCAGGAAACTGGCTGGCCGGCTACCGGCAGCTGGAAAAGGCATACAGAGAGGGGAAAGCAAAGTCCATCGGTATTTCCAATTTCGAAGGTGAATTCATCGCTGAACTCGAAACAAAGTGGGAGATCATTCCCCAGTTTATCCAGGTGGAAGCCCATCCGTACTTCGCCCAGGATGAATTAAGGCAGACTCTTGACCGGTACGGCATCAAGCTGATGGCCTGGTATCCGCTGGGGCACGGTGACAGATCGCTCATCAATCAGCCTGTCTTTGCAAAGCTGGCAGAGAAGTACGGCAAGTCCAATGTCCAGGTCATCCTGAGATGGCATACCCAGATGGGCTTCGCGGTCATCCCCGGAAGTAAGAATGTCGATCACATCCGCGACAACTTCGACCTGTTCGATTTCACTCTCACCGATGAGGAGATGGCTGAAATTGCAAAGCTCAACACAGGCACCAGATACTACCACCGGTCCGATGAGCAGCTTGCAGGATTCGCTTCCTGGCGGCCGCAGTTTGAAACTGAAT
>JAUNJW010000224.1 GCA_030533035.1 Erysipelotrichaceae bacterium | reverse complement strand
GTGTCTGCGGCGAACACGGCGGCGATCCTGCTTCCATCGAATTCTTCAACAGCGTAGGCCTCAACTATGTATCCTGCTCACCGTACCGTGTACCGATCGCACGTCTGGCTGCTGCCCAGGCTGCAATCAGGCAGAATACACCGCCGAGAGCTGCTGCCGTCAAGGAAGCCGCTCCCAAGAAGGCTGCCAAGAAAGCAGCTAAAAAGCCTGCCAAGAAAACAGCCAAGAAGTAATTCCGCTTCTTAAAAGATTCACCCCGCTGTGAAAGCGGCATATGCATGACATGCACATTAAAGCCATCCTCATCCGGATGGCTTTTTGTTAGCTGACGGACAGCGGAAGGATATGTCCGCACGCCTGTTTTAGTGCTTGAAAGACAGCGCTTGATTGCGGGATAATAATGACAGATACATCCGGAGGAAACATGGAAAAATACATAATGGCCATTGACCAGGGAACAACCAGTTCCCGTGCGATTCTTTTTGATCATGATTCAAATATTGTCGCCACCGCCCAGCAGGAATTCACCCAGATCTTCCCGCAGCCGGGATGGGTTGAGCACAATGCCAATGAAATCTGGCTTTCGGTTCTTGCCTGTATGGCGACCTGCATCCAGAAAGCGCAGATCGATCCCGGCCAGGTAGCCGGCATCGGCATTACCAACCAGCGTGAAACAACCGTAGTCTGGAACCGGGACACCGGCCTGCCGATCTACAACGCGATCGTATGGCAGTCCAGGCAGACAGTCGATATCTGCGACTCTCTGAAGGATGACGGGCTGGAGGAGCTGTTCTCGAAAAAGACAGGTCTGAGAATCGACCCTTATTTCTCCGCAACCAAAATCCGCTGGATCCTTGATCATACTGAAGGCGCCCAGAAGCTCGCGGAAGAGGGCAAGCTGCTGGCCGGCACGATTGACAGCTGGCTGATCTGGTGCCTTTCAGGCATGAAAGTCCATGTGACGGACTATACAAACGCTTCCCGCACACTGCTTTACAACATTTTTGAAAAGAAATGGGATGAAGAGCTCTGCGACATCCTGAATATCCCGATGAGCATGCTGCCGGAGGTGAAGGACAGTTCCTGTGTTTACGCAAAGACAGCTCCTTATCATTTCTTCGGACATGAGGTGCCGATCGCCGGCGTTGCCGGTGACCAGCAGGCCGCTCTCTTCGGCCAGGGCTGCTTTGACAAAGGCATGGCAAAGAATACATACGGCACCGGCTGCTTCCTGCTGATGAACACCGGTGAAGAGGCGATCCGCTCCAAAAACGGCCTGGTCACAACAATTGCCTGCGGTCTTGACGGAAAGATCACCTATGCCCTGGAAGGTTCCGTATTTGTGGCGGGTTCAGCGATTCAGTGGCTGCGTGACGAGATGAAATTCTTCCCGGCCGCGTCAATGAGCGAGGAATATGCGAAAATGTCTAACGAGGGCGGCGGCGTCTATGTCGTGCCTGCCTTTACAGGTCTGGGCGCGCCTTACTGGGATGACAGATGCCGCGGCGCCATCTTCGGCATTACCAGGGGCACAACCCAGCAGGATATCACCCGGGCTACCCTGAACTCACTGGCATATCAGACAAGGGATGTCCTGGATGCCATGGAACAGGATTCCGGCATTGAAATTACCACCCTGAAAGTGGATGGGGGCGCATGTGCCAACAATCTGCTGATGCAGTTCCAGAGCGACCTGCTCCAGTGCGACATTTCAAGACCGACTGTCGTTGAGACAACAGCTCTCGGCGCGGCATATCTGGCAGGCCTGGCGGTAGGCTTCTGGAAAGACAGGGAAGAAATCGCCAACGCTCTTCATGTCGACCGTGAATTCAGACCGCAGATGTCAGCCGCAAAGGCGAACGCTCTCTACAGCAGATGGACAAAAGCGGTCGAAGCAGTCAGAATGTTCCCGGCTGATGAGTAAAAAACCGCAGAAAATGCAGGATTTACCGGCATTTTCTCTTGATATCGAAAAAGAAATCAAATATACTGTCATCGTTAACAAGGAGTGCGTGAGCACTCCTTGTCTTATGTTATGTCTGGAGGCATATGGAAAGAACAGATAAACTGAAGGAATTATTTCAGCCGGTTTTCGATGAAATGGGTGTGAAACTCTACGAAATCAAATGGATCAGCGGCAGTGAAAAAACACTGCAGGTCGCGATCATGAAAGCCGACGGTACAATGGATCTCGATACCTGCGCCGATGTCAGCGAAAGGCTGAGCGAGGTGCTGGATGCGGCGGATCCGATCAGTGAAGAATATACACTTGAAGTCTGCAGCCCGGGTGCTGAAAGAGAGATCCGGGACCTCAGCGAACTGGATCAGCTGACCGGTTCCTATATTCATGTCAGACTTTCCGCTCCGTTCAAAAAGATGACGGAAATCACCGGTGAACTGGTGAGCGTTGAGGATGGCATTGTCACAATGAGCTACCGCGACAAGGCAGCGACCAGAAAAGCACAGTTTCCGAGAACAGATATAGAATTTGCCAGAATGGCAGTCAGGATTTAAGGAGAAATCATGGAACTCAAGTATAAGGATATGATCAAAGCGCTCAATGCGGTTGAGGAAGAACGCAACATCCCCGCCGATGTGATCATTGAGGCACTGAAGGAAGCGATGGCAAAAGCCTATAAGAAGGACGCTGAGCTTTCCGACATTGACGTTGTCGCGGAACTCAATCCGAAGAAGGAAACCATCGACCTTTACCAGAACTATCTGGTTGTCGAAAATGTTGAGGATGATGAGCTGGAAATCTCCCTTGAAGACGCAAAGGAATTCAAGGCTGACGCCGTTCTCGGCGACAAGATCAGCCGCAAGATCGAAATCACCGGTATGTCACGTGCCGCTGCGACTCTTGCCAAGAATGTCATGAGACAGAAGATCAGGGAAGCTGAGAAGGTTGCCGTCTATGATGAATACATCGGCCAGCTCCATGAGATGGTTCTCGGTATTGTAGAATCCGTCAAGGAAAAGTTCACACTTGTCAACCTCGGCCGTACAGTTGCCATGATGCCGCACAGCGCGGGTATTCCGGGCGAAAGACTGACAGAAGGCGAGAAGCTGCGTGTTGTCATCACTGAAGTTTCCAAGGAAACAAAGGGCAGCCAGGTTCTAGTCTCAAGAGCTGACCCGACCCTGGTCAAGAGACTGTTTGAAAAAGAAGTTCCGGAAATCTTCCAGGGCATTGTCGAAATCAAGGCGATTGCCAGAGAAGCCGGTGAAAGAACCAAAATGGCTGTCATGAGCCACAACCCTGATGTCGATCCGATCGGCGCCTGCATCGGTCCGAGAGGCTCCAGAGTCCAGGTCATCATTGATGAACTGCATGGTGAAAAGATCGATATCTTCCAGTGGAATGACGATCTGACTGAGCTTGTCAAGAATGCCCTGGCACCGGCGGAAATCGAAGCTGTCCTGCCCGGCGAGGATGAAAGAAGCCTGCTTGTCATCGTCAGTGAAGACCAGCTGTCCCTTGCCATCGGCAAGCGCGGAAAGAACGCCCGCCTGGCTGTCAAGCTGACCAACCACAAGATTGATATCAAGACCAGGGACGAGCTCGCTGAAATGGGTCTCGACTATGATGAACTCGTTGTCGCTGCCGAGGCACGCAAGGAGCAGATGCGCAAGGAAGCTGCCCGCCGTGAAATCGAACGGATGGAAGCTGAAGCCCGTGAAGCAGAGGAAAGAAGACTGGCTGCTCTTGAGAAGCTGCAGAACAGAACCGGCGTCATTGAGGATGAGGATGAACTCATTCCTGAAGAGATGCAGGAAGTTGTCCGTGACCGTGTCATCGATGAATATGCGATGAAGCCGGAAGAAACAGAAGAGGAAAAGGTTCAGGAAGTTCAGCCTGAACCTGCTGAGGAACCGGAAGAAATCCCTGCTGAGGAACCGGAAGAAGAACAGGCTGAAGAAGTCATTGAAGAGC
>JAUNJW010000223.1 GCA_030533035.1 Erysipelotrichaceae bacterium | reverse complement strand
GAACTCTATGCAGACAGACCTGAGGAAATGAAGAAGGCTGTCAAGAGACATCTCGAATTCTTCAACTGCGCCACAACACCGTCTCCGTTCATCATCGGCATCACCTGCGCGATGGAGGAACAGAACGCGGCCAATCCGGAGGAATATGATCCTTCCTCCATCACCGGCGTCAAGGCAGCCCTGATGGGCCCTCTGGCCGGAATCGGCGACAGCTTCTTCTGGGGAACATTCCGTGTCATGGGCGCCGGTATGGCAGCTCCGCTGGCAATTGCCGGAAACTTCCTGGGCCCGATTCTCTACTTCCTGATCAACTTCCTGCCGTCTGAACTGGTCCGCCGCTACGGATTCAGAATCGGTTATGAGGGAGGAAGCTCCTTCCTGACAAGAATCTCCGCTGACGGTACTCTGCAGAAGCTCACAGAATCCGCCCGTATCATGGGTCTCATGGTCATCGGCGCGATGATTCCTTCCCTGGTCAAGCTGAATCTTGCCGGCATCATAAACATCGGCGGGGCGGAGGTTGTCCTGCAGGAAATTGTTGACGGCGTCATGCCCTGCCTGCTGCCGCTGCTGCTTGTCTTTGTCTGCTACAGAGCGCTTCAGAAGAAGGTGTCCGGCACAGTGATCATGATTGCCCTCATGGTGTTCGGCGTCATCGGCTCCATGATCGGCCTGCTGTAAGAAGGACTGTCTCATGAATAAGGAAGAAATCATCCATCAGCTCCACAACGGACTGATTGTCTCCTGCCAGGCTGTTCCCGGGGAACCGCATTACATGCCCGGCATCACCACAATGTTCGCCGAATGCGCTGAATGGGCAGGGGCGGCCGGCCTCAGGGTCAACTCCCCCGAAGACATTAAGGCAATCAAGGAAAAGGTGAATCTTCCGGTCATCGGTATCTGGAAGATCGGCCGCAATATCAATGACGTTTATCTGACGCCGAACCTCGAAGCCGCAAAGGCAGTTTATGAGGCCGGCGCGGAAATCATCGCCGTTCAGGCGACAGACCATTACCGTGAAGACGGCAAAAAGGCATATGAAACCATCCGTGAAATCAAGGAGAACATCCCGGAAGCCCTGATCTTCGCTGATGTGGCGACAGCCGAAGATGCCAGAATCGCGGCGGAATACGGAGCGGACTTTGTGGCCCCGACACTCAGCGGCTACACAAAGGCAGGCTACTTCAACAAGACTGAAATCAAGGACGCGCCGGACTATATCCTGCTCAGGGACATTGTCGACGCGGTCAAAGGCACAGATGCCAGAGTCATCATGGAAGGCAAGGTGGCCACACCGGAAATCGCCATCCAGTGTCTCTACATGGGCGCCTGGTCAGTGGTTGTCGGCAATGCCATCACCCGTCCGCACATCACCGCAAAACGGTTTGTCCGCGCACTGAACGGATACCATGAATAAAACCTGGCTGCTTGTCTTCCTGATGATCGCGGCTGCGGGGCTGGCGTATCTGTACCAGAAATGGGCGGTGAAGAGAGCCGCGCAGAAGCTGATGGAGATCAGGCAGACAGGCAGTGAGAAAGACTTCATTCAGGCACTTGATTCCGGTTACGCGCATTTCAGTTTCAATGAATTCACCCGGAACATGATGAAACTGAACTACTGGATCGAAAAAGGGAACAGGGATGAGATCGAACAGCTCATCCCTGTCCTCGAAAAAACAAAAATGGATGAAAAACAGACCGCAACAGTATTGTCGAGACTGTTCGGCTGGTATGTGGAAACCGGAAATTACAAAAAGGCCGCTTCGGCGAGGGATAAGATTTACCGGCTTCTGGAGGGGAAGAATGATGACTTCTCGGCCGGCCTTCTCCATGAAACGGATCAGGTGGACGCTGTGTATCTGAGAAAAGACACCGCGTATATCCCGGTTCTGGAATCCATGATTTCAGAAATTGAGAATCCGGCCCAGAAAGCAGTCTATCAGTACCGCCTGGCAAGACTGTACCGGGCAGCCGGCAGGACGCCGGAAGCCTGTGAACTGCTGAAGCAGGCGTCTGACCTGGCTGCCGGGGAGGCGGAAAAAAAGAAACTGGAGATGCTCAGCCGGCATCCCGAACAGCTCGACAGATAACAGGTGAGGTTAATTATGACAGAACAGAACTGGGATATGTACGATTACATTCTTGAGTCAAAGGAAGCAGTCCGCAATATCGTAAAGAACCGTGAACAGATCTTCAGCCAGGCGCTGGCGTATCTGGAAGGACGGCAGATTGATCAGATTTACATTCTCGGCTCAGGAACCAGCTACCATTCCGCCGTGGCCTCAAAGAAGCTCGCTGAGGATGTCCTGGGCAGAAAAGTCATCAATATGTATCCGATGGAATTCGTGGACAATGAAAAGGTCTTCAATAAGAATACCCTGGTCATCGGCATCTCGCACGCCGGCAGATCCAGCAGCACCATCGCCGCCCTGGACAAGGCGGCAGAGCTCGGACTCAGCACTATTTCCATGACAGCGGAAAAGGACAGGCCGATCACAGACCACGCTGACGCCAATGTTTATATTGAAATCGGCGATGAATTCGCCGGTCCCAAAACAAAGGGCTTCATCGGTTCCATCGCCACCATCCAGATCCTGGCCATGATGTACGCGAAGCAGCTCGGCCTGATCGATGAGGCAGAAATTGAAAAACTCACGGCAGAAATGCTGGAAACAACAGATCAGATTCCGGAAATCGCGGATCAGGCATGGGCCTGGTACAGAACAAACAGGGAAGATCTTCTTAAGTGCAGAAGACTGATCGTTCTGGGCTACGACGCCTGCATGGCGGCGATGCTGGAAGGAACTCTCAAGATTCTTGAGGCCGTCCGCTACAGCGTGACCGGCTATGAACTGGAAGAATTCATGCACGGCGTCTATCATTCCATCGATGAAAACACCTATATGCTGTATCTGGGCATGGCCGGCAGACATTATGACCGCATGCGCCGCATGAAGACCTATTTCGCAAATGAAAGACACGCTCACAATTACGAGGTGACTTCTGAAACAGGTCTTGGCGATGACAGCAGGAACTTTGTCTTCCCGTTCCGCAATCACGAATACTTCGCGGCCATGGAATATGTCATTCCCTGCCAGGTGATTGCCAGAAAGATGTCGCTGGACCTCGGCATTGACTGCAACATTTCAAGCGATCCTGAATTCCACAAAAAGATGGGCAGCTACACATACTGAAACAAATGAGGCTCACTCATGGAAACCAGGCGGGTTCCGTCCCCTTTCCGGCACCTGCCTTTTCTGTCTACGCGAAGGGGACAGTGATGACAGTATGTTCATCGCTTCTTTACGGCTTCGCGCCGGTGATCTGTTCTTACTCTTACCAGCTGGGAAACAACCCGTATACCATGGCGTTTCTCAGGAGCCTGTTCGTGATTCCGGTTCTCCATATCCTCTGCCATGTGAAGAAGGTGGGGTATTCCCTGCCGCTGCAGAGACTGCCCGACCTGCTGATTGCCGGTGTGTTTTCGGTGATGACAACACTTCTGCTGTATACAAGCTATGCGGATCTCGGCGTCGGCACGGCTGTCTCCATCCATTTTCTGTATCCTTTGTTTACCGTGCTGATCTGCCGGTACGCGTTCCGCGAATCTGTTTCAAAGCCGAGGCTGATGGCAATGCTTGCGGCCTCAGCCGGACTGCTGCTGTTCATTGACCCACGTGACATCGCGAATGTCAGAGGGGTTCTGACCGCCGCCGCGTCCGCTCTGTGCTATGCGCTGTATCTTGTCTGGCTGGAAAAAAAGAAACTCAGTCTGTTCAATGACCTCAAGCTTTCCTACTACCTGGCCATCATCGCCAGCACCTTCCTGCTGTTAGTGAACATGTTTACGCACCAGCTGATCTGGGTCCAGCCGGCGGCCTCCTATTTCTATGTTTTTCTCGCAGCCATGTGCACATCGTTTCTGGCTTCCGTTCTTC
>JAUNJW010000032.1 GCA_030533035.1 Erysipelotrichaceae bacterium | reverse complement strand
GCTTCATGACTGCCACATATGGAGCCCCCGCAGTCAGGATGTCTTCCTTTGCGCATTCCGTGAGAACAGTTTCAATCAGATAGAATTTCATAAACCCTCCGCAGTTATTCTACCATAGGAAAGGATGCCTTCCGGCATCCTGTTAAGCATATATGATTTCATCAAGGGCAATATCCCAGGGATCCGCTTCAATCAGATCCGTTTTCTGTTCCGCGTAAGCAATGCCTGCCGTATGCCGGCATCTGCCCAGGATGCGGTCATAATACCCTTTTCCGTAGCCGGTGCGGTTTCCCTTCTCATCAAAGGAAGACAGCGGAACGATCATAAAGTCGATCTTTGACGGATCCACCGGATCATCAAGAACCGGTTCCATCACGCCGAAGCAGCCTTTTTCCAGATCGCTGTCACTCAGGATGCGGTGGAAGACAAGCGTGTTTCCATCAACCTTCGGCACAGCCAGGACCTTTCCGGTTTCATAGCAGTACTGCCGGATCAGTGAAGTATCCGCCTCATCATTGAAAGAAACATAGCAGCCGACGGTTTTCAGGTCCCTGATCTTTTCAATGACCTGTTTCTGGATGGCCGTGTCCTTTTCTTTTCTTGCCTCAGCGCTGATCGCCGCCCTGTTTGCCAGGCCGGTTTTTCTTGCGGTTTTCTTATCCAATGGAATCACTCATGTCGATCTTGAGCAGCTGGTTGAGTTCAACCGCGTACTCCATCGGCAGCTCCCTTGTAAAGGGCTCCAGGAATCCCATGATGATCATCTCGGTGGCCTGGGCTTCGGTAAGGCCGCGGCTCATCAGGTAGAAGAGTTCATCTTCGGAAATCTTGGAAACCTTGGCTTCGTGTTCCATCGTCGATGTGGCGTTTTCCGAGATGTTGAGGGGAATCGTGTCGGAAGCAGAGATCTCATCAAGAATCAGGGTATCGCACTCGATCTTCGTCTTGGAATAGTCGGCCTTTGCGCCGAATCGGATCCAGTCGCGGAAGTTGGTGACGCCGCCGTTTCTCGAAACGGACTTGGAAACGATTGAGCTTGAGGTATGCGGAGCCAGATGGATCATCTTGGCGCCGGTGTCCTGGAACTGGCCCCTTGAGCCGACAGCGATGGAAATGCATAAGCCGTGGGCATATTCACCAGCCAGGATACAGGCGGGGTATTTCATTGAAATACGGGAACCGATGTTGCCGTCAATCCACTCCATGGTGCCGTGCGCATCCACCTTCGCCCGCTTGGTAACCAGGTTCAGGATATTGTTGGACCAGTTCTGCACGGAGGAATAGCGGCACTTTGCGCCTTTGCCGACGAAGACCTCGACAACGGCCGCGTGCATGGAATCCTTTGAATACTGGGGCGCGGTGCAGCCTTCGACATAGGAACATTCGGCGCCGTCATCGACAATGATGATGGAACGCTCAAACTGTCCCATCGACTCGGAGTTGATCCGGAAGTAGGACTGCAGCGGTTTTTCAAGTTTGACGCCCTTGGGCACATAGATGAATGAGCCGCCGCTCCAGACTGCGCTGTTGAGGGCCGCCAGCTTGTTGTCGCCGACAGGAACGATGGTCCCGAAATATCTGCGGAAGATGTCCGGGTATTCCTTGAGGGCGCTGTCAATGTCAAGGAAGATCACGCCCTTGGACTGGACCTCGTCCAGCATGTTGTGATAGACAGCCTCGGATTCGTACTGGGTGGTGACGCCGGCCAGGTATTTTCTTTCCGCTTCGGGAATACCGAGCTTTTCGAAGGTCTTCTTGACCTCCTCCGGCACATCGTCCCAGCTCTTTTCAGCGTCCTGGGATACCTTCTTGTAATAGGTGAAATCCTGGAAATCGATTTCGGAAAGATCCGGTCCCCATTTCGGCATCGGCATTTTCTCGAAGGCACGGTATGCCTTCACCCTGAATTCGGTCATCCATTCCGGTTCATTCTTATATGCTGAAATCTGACGGACGATCTCCTCACTCAGGCCTTTGCCGGTATCGATGATGGAGACAACGTCGTCGTGGAAGCCGTACTTGTAATCATCCTGGGCATAGATCGCTTCGTTGTTTCTGTTTGCCTCACTCATGATTCTTTCTCGCTTTCATCGATCATCTGGCTGATTGCCTTCCAGCCGATGGTGGCGCACTTGATCCGGTTGGCCTGGCGGTAGACATTCTTGAAGGCAACTGCCTCCTCGAGAACATCGGGATCATATTCCTTCGCGTCAATCATGCCGAAGTAGTTGTCAATGATCCCCTTCGCCTCTTCCACCTTTTTGCCTTTGAGCAGGTCAGTCATCATGGATGTACTGGCGGTGGAAATTGTGCAGGCGACGCCGTCGAAGCGGATGTCCCGGATGACGCCGTCTTCAATCTTCGACTGGACGGTGATGTCATCGATGCAGCTGTCGCTGGCCATATGGACGCTGGCATAGGACGCATCCTCTGTCAGCTTGTGATTGTGCGGATACTGGTAATGGTCCATGATCAGCTCACGCAGGATCTCGGGATCATTCAATAAACTGTTTGCCATAATATCCTCCCTCAGAAGAAGATGCCGACGGCATTTTCCAGACTGATCTGCGAAGCGGCTTCGACAAACCGGTCAACTTCTTCTTTTGTATTGTAGAAATAGAGCGACGCCCTGATTGTCTGGTCGGTGCCGATGATCTCATGGAGAATCTTGGCACAGTGGTTGCCGCTGCGCACAGCGATGTCCTTCGACGCCAGCCAGCCGGCCGCGTCCTGGGCAAAGACACCCTTTCCGTTGAAGGAAACCGGACCGTACTCATTGTCAGGGTTGTAGATTTCAATGTTGTCAAGCTGCTTCATCTTTTCGATGAAATAGGCGCGCAGCTGTCTTTCATATTCATGGATTTCATCCAGGCCGACTGCCATCAGGTATTCGGCGGCAGCGCCGGCGCCGATAACGCCTTCGATGTTCGGGGTTCCGGACTCGAAGCGGACCGGGGCGTCCTTGAGCAGGATGCTGGTGTCGCTTGCGAAACGGGCATTCATGTCGCCGCCCATAAATACCGGCATCATCTTTCCCATCAGTTCCTTTTTGCCGTAGAGGATGCCGACCCCGTCGGGACCGCACATCTTGTGGGCGCTGAAGCCGAGGAAGTCGCAGTCAAGATCCTTCACGTCGACTTTCATATGGGGAACGGACTGGGCGCCGTCAATCACGACATATGCCCCGTATTCATGGGCAATGGCCGCGATTTCCTTTACCGGCTGGATCGACCCGAGGACATTTGTCACCTGGGCGATGGAGACAGCCTTGACCTTCTCATTCATGGCCTTCCGGAAGCTTTCCACGGAAATATTGGCCTGGGAATCTGTTTCGATGTATTCGATCTTCAGGTTCTTTTCCCTTGCCAGCCGGAACCACGGCAGCAGGTTGCTGGCATGTTCAGCCTTTGTCAGCAGGATGACGTCGCCTTCATTCAGCTCAGGCGCAAGCCCGTAAACAATCTGGTTGAGCGCCGCTGTCACGTTGTGGACAAAAGCGATTTCCTCCGGCCGGCAATTGATCATTCTGGCGAAGATCTTTCTTGTGCCGTCATAAAGCCTGTCATTGGTGGCGGCGATGGCATAATCACCGCGGGGGACGTTGGATGTATGTTCTGGATAACAGTCAGTGACCGCGTCAATCACGCACTGCGGCTTCAGGGTGGTCGCGCCATTGTCGAAATAGATCAGTTCCGGATGCTTCACCAGCATCGGAAAGTCCTGTCTGATTTTATTTACATCGAACATAGCTCCGCGATTTTCCTTTCCATTTCCGTCCGCAGTGTCTCACGCAGTTCCCCGTTGTCGATGACTTCGGTGATCGGCATGAGATAGCCGGTGGAAATCAGGGTTGTGCACTGCTGGGGCGTCAGGCCTCTGGACATCATGTAGTACAGCTGGTCCTCATCCATACGGCCGATGGACATGGCATGGCTGGCCTGGACATCGTTCTCGTCAATCAGAAGCTCCGGCAGGATGGTTGATTTCTGGCCATCCTCAAAGCTCAGGGCACGCGATGTCTGGTGGCTTTCCGCCCGCCTCGCGCCTTTGACAATTCTGCCGATGGCGTCGATTGTCAGGACGCCGGTTTTCAGCACGACGGCATAGTTTCTGATTTCGCCGCTTGTATGGGGTGCGAAATTCACCATGTTCATCGAATAGTTCTTTCTGTCTGAAACCAGGCTGGCGCTGGAAATCAGGGCCTGGGCCTGTCTGCCTCTGAGCGAGACGTAGGTGTTTCTGTGCGTCGCGGCGCTGTTGCATTCGCCATAGGCGATCGTCAGCTTCGCGTCAGCGGCAACGTCATGGCTTTCATCGATGTCGCAGGCTGTGCCGGAAACGTTCCAGAACAGAATGGAGACATCGGCATCCTCAGCGATAAAGCTGCGGATCCGGACCTGATCGGCTCTTGTGATCCGGACAAAGACGTCGCATTTTCCCGATCCCCGGAATGTGATTTCAAGATTCCGGTCGGAATCGATTTCGTATTCGCTGTATCCCTCTTTGAGAAGGATGTCAGTGTTGAGGCGTAAGGGTGTCATCTGCCCTCTTTTGCCTTTACGCTTTCACGGACTGCGCATGTGCCGATCGAAGTTACCCTGCGCTGTTCCTGCTCAGCTTCCGCTGCCGGTCTGATGTCAAATTCCTTATAAATCCAGTCATAGCCTTCGCTGTCAATCTTCATGGCCAGCTCAGGACCGCCGCTGGTGATAATCCTGCCGTCCACCAGGACATGGGTGAACTGCGGCCTGATCAGTTCGAGGAATCTCTCATAATGGGAGACCACGATGACTGCCATGCCGGTTTCCTGACGCAGGGCGTTGATCGCCTCGCCGACGATGCGGATCGCGTCAACGTCAAGGCCGGAGTCAATTTCATCCAGCATGGAAAGAGACGGTTTCAGCATCTTCATCTGGACGATTTCATTTCTCTTCTTTTCACCGCCGGAGAAGCCTTCATTGAGGAATCTGTGGGCCAGGTCTTCCTTCATCTGCAGTTCGCTGATTGTGGATTCCATTGCCTTGATAAAGCGGAACAGCGATACCGGCTGCTCGCTTCTGACATTCATGGCCGCCCGTAAGAAGTCGCTGTTGGTGACGCCGGGGATTTCCTGGGGATACTGCATCGCCAGGAAAAGGCCGGCCACGCTTCTTTCATTGACGGGCATGGCAAGGACATCTTTTCCGTCATAGGTGATTGTGCCTTCCGTTACGGTATATTTGGGGTTGCCCATGATCGCGGCAAGGAGCGTCGATTTGCCGTTGCCGTTGGGGCCCATCAGGGCGTGGACCTCATTCTCGTTGACTGTGAGGTCGACTCCCTTCAGTATTTCTTTATCTTCCACACTGACGTGGAGGTTCTTGATTTCCAATGTTTTCACTGTAGTCACCTTCCGTTCCCGATGGATTATACCATCATTGATGAAAATGTTGTTAAATTACTATCTCTAATGCTGATATATATAGTATTTCCTTATTAATGGAACACGGCAGATGTGCTACGATGAAGACGGGGAAAACATCATGGCAAAAAAGATGAATCATTACTATCTCTGCTTCAGCCAGGAAGTTGACATTGCCGACATTCCTTTCGGCGCGCTTTCGAAGATCGGCCGCTGGTCCAGACGCTCCAACCGGATCTATGAAGGCACGACAGAGCTGAAAGAGGAGGAAATCAAGGCCTGGTTATATTCAGAATGCAGGATCAGCCCATCCCGCTTTAAAATCATGAATGAAGAGGACAGCATCTACCTTGAAAGATGATCTTAAGGATTCAGAAAGAATTCAGCTACAGACAAATTGCAAAATAAAAAGACGTATCCTATAATAGTGGATGCGTTTTTTTAGGAGGCAATATGGGCAATTTCTTGAAAAAGAACTGGTTCGTGCTGCTGGTTGCCCTGATTTTCGCAGGGATCAGCATATTCTATATCTATGACACGAACAAAGGAAAACTCAAAGGAAAGAATGTTAACGGCGAAGATGTCGTTTACGAAATCAACGGCGAGGATGTCACCGCATCCATGTTCTATGACGATCTCTACAAGACAGGCGGCAAGGACGCTGTCCTGACACTGTTCCAGAGAGCCGTCGCGGATGCAGGCATCGAAACAACAAATGAAATCAAGGACACTGCGGCCGCCCAGGCTAAGCAGGTCATCGCGAACTTCCAGAATTCCTACGGAAGCGACTACCAGACATATCTGGATTCCGCCCTGGCTGAAACCGGATATACAGATCTTGAAGAATACCTCATCACCGTCCAGAAGCTGGACATGGTGTCCGCTGAATATGCCAAGGCGCATTTCGATGATCTGAGAATCAGACAGATCTCCTACATCCTTGTCAAGTTCACGGATTCCGACAACGTAACTGCTGAGCCGACCGAGGACGAGGCAGCCAGAATGAAGGCTGTTGACGACGCCCTGGCTTCCGGCACATTCGCTGATGCGGCGATCGCCCACTCCGAGGATGACTCCACTGCATCCACCGGCGGCGTTCTCGGCGTCATCGACAAGAACGCTTCCAACCTGGACGCTGCGTTCCTTGAAGCTGCGCTGGCCCTTAAGGAAGGCGAAACAAGCGACTGGGTCCGTTCTGAAAACTTCGGCTACTTCCGCATCATGTGCACAGCAGCCACAGCAGAAACACTCGAGGCAAACAACACAGATGTAGATCCTTATCTGCAGCTGGTCCAGTCCTACGACACATCCCTTGAAAACAACGCCATCTGGGCAAAGGCTCAGGAACTGGGTGTTGACTTCAAGAACAACGCTGATCTTGAAAAGGAAATCAAGGATGCCCTCGGCATCACTGAAGCTTCCGCTGAACCTGAAGAAACAGCCGCTCCCGAAGAAACAGCTTCCCCTTCCCCTGAAGAGACAGCTGCTTCGGAAGAAGGATCCGAAAGCACTGAAGAAGGTGCTGAAGGCGGCAATTAAGGAGGCTGAGCATGAAGAAGATTGTTAAAGTATTCGCAGCAGCGATGGCACTCAGTGTCCTGGCCGGATGCACAGACGCCACAGCGAAGCTGCCTGACAGCGCATCCGCTGTCTTCTCAGTCGGTTCAAAGACAGTCACCAAGGGTGACATCTACGCCATGATGAACGCCAGCTCCGGCGCCGTGACCGCTGTCAACAACGCCAACCGCGTGATCGCAAGAGCTGAAATCGAAGTCACCGATGAAATGAAGGAAAGCGCCCAGAGCACAATGGACAGCTACAAGACATATTACGGTGACACATTCACAACATATCTCGAACAGATGGGAATGACCGATGAAGAATATCTGAATGATTACCTCATCCCTTCCCTGCAGGCGGAAAAGCTTTCCTCCAAATATGTCGAGGAAAACTTCGCCAAGATTATCTCGATGTATTCCCCGCGCAAGGCCACAATCCTCAATTTCTCCAGCGAGGATGACGCCAATGCCGCTCTGAGTGAACTGAAGGACGGCTCCAAGGACGCTGCCACGGCTGCCAAGGACCACAACTCCACAAGCACCGGCACATCTTCCATCTACACACTTGAATCCACAGACATCGACAGCACAGTCAGAACAGTCCTGAATTCAAGCAAACCGGATGACGGCTGGACAATGGTTCCGGCTTCCGATTCCTCCAGCTATGTTGTTCTCAGAGTTGATGACAGCGATCCGGAAAACTTCCGCGACGAAGCAGTCGAAACACTCGCTGCCCTGACAAACGTGCAGAACGATTCCACAACCTACTGGTTCAAGAAGTACGGCTTCCACATCTATGACAAGACAATCTACGATGCAGTCGCCGCCGACTATCCTGACAACCTGGTCCAGAATCTTCCTGCCGAAACAGAAGAACCTGAAACAACAGCCGAAACAACAGGAGAATAAACATTGAACACACAGCCGTAAAAAGCTGTGTGTTTTTTGAATCACTTAAAAACCGGAGACGAAGGATTTATCCCCTCTTCTCCGGTTCATTTTGTTTTACAGGACGCCGAGCCTTTTCAGCATGACATCCCGGGCGCTGTTTTCCAGAGTGTCGTCAAGCGGTTCAAGCTCGACGTGGCCATAGCGCTTCTTCAGGGCGCGCAGGATGATTTTGTCGGCGATCTTCGGATTCTTCGGCAGCAGCGGCCCGTGCATGTAGGTCGCGGCAACCTGATCGTTCATAAAGCCTTCAAAACCGCCTTTGAAGGTGTTTCCGTGGCCGCTGAGCACCCGTCCGAACGGCGATGACACATTCTTCGTCTGGCCGCCGTGGTTCTCAAAACCGACCGCTTTGAATGTCTCCCCGTCCATCTCTGTTTCCAGGGCGATATTGCCGATGCAGCGGTGGTCGCGGTCAGATGCTTCGGTATAGTAGTCAAAGAAGCCGAGGCCGTCGATGACATTGCCGTCCTGGGCCTTGTAATACTTTCCGAACAGCTGGTAGCCGCCGCAGATCAGCAGGAAGGCCGTCTTTTCTTCCATCGCCTTCGCGATGTTATCTTTTCTTGACAGCAGGTCCTGGTAGATCAGTCCCTGTTCATTGTCGGCGCCGCCGCCCATGAAGAACAGGTCATACGCGGAGATATCCTTTTTCTCACCGATGGTGCAGGTATCGACAGTGACATCGATTCCTCTTTTTTCGGCTCTGATTTTCAGCACCTGGGTGTTGCCCTTGTCGCCATAGAGGTCCATCAGGTCGTGATACATCCAGAGAATCTTAAGCTCCATGGACAGACTCCTTTCTCAGGATCGCCCGGGTGGAATGCAGGGCTGTGTAGGTCGCCATGATATGGCTTTCGAGATCCTGTTCCTTCAGCCACTTCACCGCCTCATGGGGATCCTCGATGACAATAATCCTGTCTTCAAGGCCTTCGTATTTCAGCCGCAGCGCCATGTCATAGGCGCGTAAGCCCGAGCAGACAATCGTTTTGATTTCCGGCACGTTCAGTCTTTCGAAATGGGCGTCCCAGATCCAGCTGACGTCATGGCCGTCCTGGTCATTGTCATTGAGCAGGATGCAGAGATTCTTGTCGCCCGGCTGGCTGGTGATGAACTTCATCGTCTCATTGGAACCGGTCGGGTTTTTGATCAGGTTGATGACACACGGCTTGTTCAGCTGGAAGACCTCATTCCTGCCCTCCTTGAGAACAAGGGTCTTGAAGATCTCATTGGCGTTGTCGGGATTGAGGCCGAGCACCTTCATGACACAGAGAACCGCCGCGCAGTTGTAGACAGCGTAGATCGTGTTCAGGAAGGAATGGTATGTTTTCCCGCCGCATGTGAATGTCTGGTTACGGTAGTCGATGGAATCCACCAGGACGTCCGGTTCGATCTTTCCGAAGCCGCATTCGCAGGTGAACCGGCCGATGTGGGAATACTGGTAGTATTCATATTTGAGCCTGCGGCCGCAGTGCGGGCAGAACTTGCCTTCCGAGGCTTCGTCGGTTTCGCCGCGGCTTTCCTTCTGGCGGCCGACCGAGAAGAAATGGACTCTTGCCTTCTTCGCCGTATCGGCGATGCGGCAGACATTGGGATCATCCCCGTTGAGGACCAGGTCGCCTTCGAAGTCTTCGGTGACTTCCTGGATCTTGCGGATAATCGTCTCCATTTCACCCGCCCGGTCGAGCTGGTCGCGGAAGAAATTGTTGACGACCATGACATTCGGCTTCAGGTTGTGGAACTGGCGGTAGACAGTCAGCTCATCGACTTCGACGACAGCCGCGTCAGCCTGGATTCTGAAATTTGAATCCGCGTTGGCCGCGAGCAGCGAAGCGATGCCGACATTCAGGTTGTCGCCGCGGTGGTTGTTAATGGTTTTAAGACCCGCTTCCCGCAGGGCGCCGGCGATCAGGTTCTGGGTCGTTGTCTTGCCGTTGGTGCCGGTGACCAGCACAACAACCGGCGGCATCCGGAATTTTTCCAGAAAATGAGGATCCATCTTCAGGGCGATTGTCCCCGGCAGCGAACCGCCGTGTCCGCTTCTGGCGAGGACTGCCTGGACGGTTTGAACGAATTTCAGTCTGATATCCATGCTTACTGGTTTCCCTTCGGACGGTAGAACTGTCTGTTGTCGAGCGCGAACAGCTTGCTTGTCCAGCCGCCCGGTCGGGTGGCCTCAAGAGCTGTTTTCAGGGTGTTCATCCTGGCGTCGAGATTGTCGATCAGGCAGAGGACCTCCGCCTCCTGCAGCATCGGCAGCACCGGTGAACCGTATTCATAATGGCCATGGTGGCTCAGGATCATATGGTGAAGCAGGATCTCCTCCTCGCATCCGCCCAGACCGAGCTCTTCGACGACTTCGCTGAGCCAGCCGTTGGCGATGGAGATATGGCCTTCCAGTTTTCCTTCAAGCGTGTATTCGGTGGTGACCGGGCCGCTCATTTCCGCGGTTTTTCCGGTGTCATGCAGAAGCGCCGCCGAGATCAGCAGATCACGGTCAAGCTGGGGATAATGCTCGCAGACCGTTTCACACAGCCGGGCCATTGAGAGCGAGTGCTCCGAGAGTCCGCCCAGATAGCTGTGGTGGATTCTGGAGGCGGCCGGGTATGTCATGTATTTCTGGCCGATCTTTTCCAGCATGGCCGCGACAATCTTATGATAGACAGGGTTTTTGATTGAGCTGACCAGGCGGTCCAGTTCATTTTTTCTTGTCTGTTCGCTGACAGCGGACGAGATTACATACTCTTCCAGGGAAACTTCATCCGGACCGCATTCCCTGACGCGGTTGATGCGCAGCTGAAGATTCTGGTTGTAAAGGAGAACCTCAAAGGAGAATACCGCCAGTCTGCCGACCGCGATCTTTTCCGTGTCCTCCGGTTTGACGTCCCAGAATTTGCCGTCAATGGTGCCGGAGCTGTCCTGCAGAATCAGTGAGAGATAGGGAGCGCCCTTGTTGGTGGTGCCGTTGCGGCACTCCTTGACAAGCAGCGGAATTTCCAGTCTCTCCTTCTCCGCGAAGTCTTTAATTTTCTTCATCTTCAAACCACTCCATTCCATCCAGAACCTGGACGACGTCGGAGCTGCTGTAGCCCTGCTGTACACAGCTCTTGTAGATACGCGCCCTGAGTTCCGTGCCGCTGTATTTGCGGCTGTATTTTCTCTTTGCCTTTTCAATCTGCCGGCCGAGGTTGTCCGGCTCACGCTGGGCCACGGCGCTCAGGTCAAGCTTGCTGATAACGGTGTTGGCCAGATCCACCGAGAAACCATGCTGGACCAGCTTGGTGCGGATCACGTCCATGGTTCTGCGGCTGGAGGCGTTCCGCTTCGATCTGAGAAGCTTCTGGGCCAGGATGCGGGCATTGTCCTCTTCATCCTTATAGCGGCTTAAAACGTCCTTTACAGCCTCCTCGCTGATGCCCTTGGCAGAAAGCTCATGGATGATTTTCTCTTCACCGTTCAGGGCTGTTTTCAGGCGAAGCACTTCCGATTCGGTGAAAGTCTCGTCATTGAGGTATCCGCTGTCGCACAGGCGGTCAATGATCGTATGGATCTGGGCCTGGTCGCATTCGGTATTGAAGCGCAGCCACTCCTCGATTTCCTTCACGCTGCGGTCGCGGACCGCCAGCTTGTTCAGGCAGCGCTGGTAGGCTTTGTTTTCAATTTCATTCTTCCGCAGTGTCTCCACGGTTGAAACGGAGACGCCCCTGCCTTTCTTGAGGCCGTACTCATAGAAATCATCCAGGGAAACATCGAGAACGATTTCCTTTTCAAGGCCGCGGCTGAGGGTGACCTGGATCGTATTTGCCTTTGCCTTCGCCTTTGTCAGCATATACATGTCTTCATAGTCGTCAATCACGCGGTTATAGACATCCATCAGCTGATTGTAGAAGACTTCGGAACTGTACGGAGACGCCTGTTTCACACATGCCTGTGACATCGTGCTCAGCTGTTCTTCATCCGCTTCGCAGAATA
>JAUNJW010000222.1 GCA_030533035.1 Erysipelotrichaceae bacterium | reverse complement strand
TTGTCCAGGGATTCGCCGGTATAGGAAACAAATACGGTGGGGATGCAGAGAACGCCGTTTTTGAGAAAGGCGGGGCTGGTCACATCCCAGTAGGTATAGCCTCTGGCTTCAAAGGTGGCGCGCAGGCCGCCGGAGGGGAAACTGGACGCGTCCGGTTCGCCTTTGATCAGCATTTTTCCCGAGAAGCGGGCAATCGGTTCGCCGTCAGCGGAAGGCTCGATGAAGGAATCATGCTTTTCGGCGGTGCCGCCGGTCATCGGCTGGAACCAGTGGGTAAAGTGGGTGACGCCTTTCTCCATGGCCCATCTCTTCATGGCGTGGGCAATGGCGTCGGCCGTCGGCCTGTCAAGCGTGCCTTCGTTGGCAACTGTTTTTTTCCATGACTGGAAAATCGGCTTGGGCAGCCGGTCTGCCATTTCCCGTTCACTGAAAACCAGTGATCCGAATTCTTCAAAAGGTCTTTCCATAACAATCATCTCCCTTTATGAAGAAAATTTAATCCTGTATGGCGGAATGGTCAACAAAAAACGGCATATATGCCATAAAAAATCCGGAAATCCGCAAAAAAACCAAAAAATATTTATGATTTTGAGAAAAAAATCCGGCAAAACACCGGAAAAACAAAAAAGGCGCGTTTTGCGCCTGGCTTTTGAATCAGAAATATCCGAACGGACTTGCCTGCAGCATTCTGACACTCTTGACCTCGGGGACTTCATCCATCAGCAACGCCTGGATGCCTTCGTTGAGGGTAGTGTCAATCGCCATACAGCCGGCGCACGCGCCGAGCATGGATACAGTGACCACACCGTCTTCATAGTCGATCAGCTGAACATCGCCGCCATCTGCCTGGATATACGGTCTGATCTTGTTGATGGTGTGCTCGATTCTCGCGAGCAGGTCATTGCGCACCGCTCTTTCTTCCGCGCTGAGTTCCTTCACTTCGTTTGTGTTTTCCTTTTCAGACATCTTCGAACACCTCTTTCCTATAAAAGACTGTAAACAATGAATGCCACGGCGACACCGAGAAGAATCCCTCCGATCACTTCCCGCCATTTATGGCCGAGCACCTGCTTCAGTTTTGTTTCATATACGGGATCCGTAAACAGATCGGGATACTTTTCCTTGAGATCCCTGATCAATTGTTGCGTAACTTTCGCGTTTTGTCCACTGTAGTACCTTACATTTGCGGCGTCATAAATAACAATCGCCGCCAGGGCCAGTGTGACCGCGAATATGGAGGAGCGGAACTGCTCCACCAGGCCGACCGACACGCTCAGGGCTGACACCAGCGCGGTGTGCGAACTCGGGAATCCGCCCGAGGCACCCATCAGCTTCCAGTGCCACTCCTTATGGCGCATATAATAGAAGAACGGTTTGACTGCCTGGGCAATCACCGCCGCTGTCATAGCGGAAACAAACGGCGTCATTGACCGCAGGATCGTGAAATACTCCCATCTCGTCATGACCTGAATTATAACACACCGCTTTTTTCCTGTGGTATACTTTCAGCGTGCAGGAGAAACCCAATGACTTACAAAGCCGGACAGATCGTCGAAGGAAAAGTGACAGGAATTCAGCCATACGGTGTTTTTGTGGCGCTTGACTACAGCACCAACGGCCTGATCCATATTTCGGAAATCAGCGACGGGTTTGTCAGGGACATCAGCCGCTATGCCGCGGTGGGTGACACCATCCGGGTCAAGATCATCGATTTCGATCCGCAGACCAACCATGCCAAGCTTTCGCTCAAGGCCATAGCCAGACCGCATTCCCGCAACCGCCGCAAGCCGGTGACATACAAGGCTTCGATGCCGCCGATGAAAATCGGTTTCCAGTCGATTGCCTCCAACATGGACCAGTGGATCAAAGAGGCGGAAAAAGATCTTCTGAAAAAATGAATTCCTGTGGAATTCCCGCGAGGGGATTCCATTTTTCTTTTTGAAAGAAAAGACGCGGAAGAAGGAAACTGATATAATTTTTAGCGCAGGGCTCATATGGCTAAAACAATCATCATGACAGACGTCCACGGCTGCAGCCGTGAATTCAGGGAACTGATCAATCTCGTCCGGCCTGATTATTCGGACGACACTTTTGTGTTCCTCGGCGACGCCATTGACCGCGGCCCCGATGACTGGGGCGTTCTGGAACAGCTCGCCCAGCTGCGGTGGCTGCTGGAGGAGCGGTTTATCTGGATCATGGGAAACCATGAGCAGAAACTGCTCGACCGCCATCCCAAGAAAAAGAAACTGCCGGCCTACGACCGCCATGACATCCTCTATTTCCTGCCGGTACTCAGGGAACTGCCGTACTACGCTGAGAATGAGCACAGTATTTTTGTCCATGCCGGCTTCGGAATGAACCCGAAAAAGAATACACACAAATTCATGCTGGAGGACCGCACCGTCCTCAAGGGACAGAGAAAATACAGCGGCAAGCTCTACTTTGCCGGCCATTCGCCGATTCCCTATGTCACATACGTGGATCCGTACGGAAACATGTCGCGGGTGGAAACCGGCATGGAACTGCCGGAGCACGGCGCCATCTTCCTGGATACCGGCTGCTGCATCGGCGGCTGGCTGAGCGCGCTTGTGATTGAGGACCATGTCATCACCGTATATCAGGTCCGCAGCCGCCAGAAGGTCCAGTTCTGATATATAATTGAATCAGTAAAACAACGGAAAAATACCGCGATCATACATTGAAAGGAGAGAATCATGGCACATTTTCCTGAAGGTTTTTTATGGGGAGGCGCAGTCGCCGCGAATCAGTGGGAAGGCGGCTGGAACCTTGACGGCCGCGGCCCGGCAATGACCGATGTCACAACCGGCGGCACAGTCAATACCCCGAGACTCATTACCTACATCGCCGCTGACGGCAGCCACGGAACACTGAAGAGACTTGAGAAGCTTCCCGAAGGCGCCAGGTACGCGGTGCTCGATGAGTATCATTATCCCAACCACAACGCTGTCGACGGCTATCATCATTACAAGGAAGATATCGCGCTGTTCGCCGAAATGGGATTCAAGCAGTTCCGCATGTCCATTTCCTGGAGCAGACTGTATCCGACAGGCCTCGAAAAAGAACCGCTGAAGGCCGGTGTTGAATTCTACCGTGACATGTTCAAAGAGATGCAGAAGTACGGCATCGAACCGCTGGTTACCATCTGGCACTTCGATACCCCGCTGTATCTGGAAGAACACTGCGGCGGCTGGCTCAACCGTGAAACCATTGAACATTATGTGCGCTTTGCCACAACCTGCTTCACAGAGTACAAGGGCCTTGTCCACCACTGGCTGACTTTCAACGAAATCAACAACACAATCCAGTTCCTTGATGTTGTCAAGAACCAGCCTGATTCCGCTTACCAGGACGCTTACCAGCACCTGCATTACCAGTTTGTCGCCAGCGCCAAGGCAGTCCAGATCGGCCATGCCATCGATCCGTCCAACATGATCGGCAACATGATCTGCGGCATTACATGGTACCCGGCAACCTGCGATCCCAAGGACATCCTGGCTGCCCGCCATACATGGGAAAAGAACATCTTCTACTGCTCCGACGTACAGTGCCTGGGTGAATACGGCAGCTACTGCACAAGACTCTGGAACGAGCACAACGTCAAGCTCGACATCACCGATGAAGACCTCGATGATCTCGCCAGAGGCACCGTTGACATGTACACATTCTCCTATTACATGTCCAACCTTGTCACAACCCACAAGATCACCGACATGGTCGGCGGCAACTTCTCACTGGGTGCGAGAAATGAATATCTCAAGTATTCCGACTGGGGCTGGGCGACCGATGCCGACGGCCTGCAGTACTATCTTGAGATGATCTATGACAGATATCATCTGCCGCTGATGGTCGTTGAAAACGGCCTCGGCGCGTATGACACAGTCGAGGAAGACGGCTCGATCCATGACCCGTTCAGAATCGAATACTACCGTGTCCATATCG
>JAUNJW010000031.1 GCA_030533035.1 Erysipelotrichaceae bacterium | reverse complement strand
GTTTGAGCAGATCAGGCAGCGCTCCGGTTCAATGCCGGTCAGCTGGGCGGTCTGCGAATGCTGGACAAGCATCTTGTATTCGCCGTGGTTCGGCATGAAGAACTTCGGCTTGATCAGGTTCAGCATCAGCTTCTGCTCTTCCTGCGGCGCGTGGCCGGTTGTGTGGAAGGAGGTCAGAGGCGAGTTCGTGACAACGTTGGCGCCGACTCTTGTCAGCTGGTTGATGACGCCGCCGACCGATACGCCGTTGCCGGGGATCGGGCTGCTGGAGAACAGCACTGTATCGCCGGGGATGATCTTGATAAACCTGTGGGTGCCGTTGGCGATTCTGCTGAGGGCAGCCATCGGTTCACCCTGGGAGCCTGTGCAGACAATGCAGATCTTGTTGGGCGGCAGGGTGTTGAGCTCATTGCCGGAGATAAAGGAACTGGCGGGAATATTGATGACGCCGTTGCGGCGGCCGATCTCGCAGACGTTCTCCATGGATCTGCCGAAGACGGCGACCTTTCTGCCGCAGGAGACGGCAGCTTCGAGAATCTGGTTGAGACGCAGGACGTTGGACGCGAAGGTGGATACCAGCAGGCGGCCGGGTGTCTTGCGCATCTGTTCGTTGATTGCCAGGGCAACCTGTCTTTCCGAAATGGAGAAGCCGGGAACGGATGAGTTTGTCGAGTCGCTCATCAGCAGGGTAACGCCGGTCTGGCCCATGAAGGCCATCTTCTGGTAGTCGCTGTTGCGGCCGACCGGGGTCAGGTCGAATTTGAAGTCGCCGGTTTCGACAATCCTGCCGTTGGGAGTGTTGATCAGAACACCGAGCGAGTCAGGAATGGAGTGGACGGTATCGAAGAAGCCGATGTTGAAGTGTTCTGTTCTTACCCGGCTGTCGGAATTGATTTCGATGACCTTGCAGGATCTCGAGAGTCTGTGCTCCTCGAGTTTCTTTTCAATCAGCGCCTTGGCAAAGCGCGGGGCGTAAATCTCTTTCAGACGTACCGATCTCAGGAAGAACGGGATGCCGCCGATGTGGTCCTCATGACCGTGGGTGATGATCAGGGCCTTGACCTTGTCATGGTTTTTGGCAAGGTAGGAATAATCGGGAATAACATAGTCAACGCCCAGAAGGTCTTCTTCCGGGAACTTGACGCCGCAGTCAACAATGACAATCTCGTTGTCATGCTCAAAGCAGTACATATTCTTGCCGATTTCACCCAGTCCGCCCAGGGCATAGACAAGTGTATCGGTCGCGTGATTGATTGTGGTGGCATTAAAGGACTCGGCCACGTCAGAATAGCGGACGGCCTGAGAGCTCCATCTTCCGTTATTAAGTTCAGACATTATTATGTGTACCTCATTTCTGTGGTTTGATTTATTTAAAATATTATAGCATAAGAAAGACCCGGTTACAGGATCTGTTGAACTAAATCTCGATCGCACCGGGCACTTCTTTAAACGGATCTTTATTATCAATATGGTCGTAGAACAGTGTACCTTTGAAGTGATCCAGCTCATGCTGGAGGACAATTGCCAGATAGCCGTGGGCCTTGATTTCGATATTGGTGCCGCGGATCAGGTCATAGGCGCGTACCTTGACCCGGGCGCTGCGGATCACGTGGCCCTGGTGCTCCTCGGCGACCGAGAGACATCCCTCGCCGCTTGAGAGATAGGCTTTCTGGACGGAGGAGGCGACAATCTTCGGATTGACCAGCATGAATTCATACCGGACGGGATCGCCGTTTTTGTCTGTGTCGTCCACCACAATGGCTGTCATTTTCTTCGGTACACCTACCTGGATCGCGCTGATTCCGACAGCAGGCCTCAGGTTGAGTCTTTCAGCCTTTTCCTCGTCGGTGGAGTCAACGACATATTGATACATATCCCGCAGGAGCGCTTCATCCTCTGCCGTCAGGGGCAGGGGAACGTCCTCGGAAATCTGACGGATTCTTTCGTCAGTATCCTTGATAATGGTATCATTGTTGATCAGCATTGTGTTTCACCCCGGTCACTATCATAGCAGAATCATTTCCAATGTCAAAGTGCATCCTTAATGTATTGAACAAGACTTCTTGTGGTAAAATGCAGGGTATGACAACAGTCAGTAAAAAGAACACACAGGCAGAATCAGTGACACTGCTGGCCAGAATGAAGAAATGGCTGATCATGCCGTCAGGCTTTGACGGCTGGATCCATTTCGCGATTATGGCCCTGGCCGTATTCGGAACGATCATGGTCGGCTCCGCCACCATGGGCATCAAGACCGGCAATTCCCTGTATCTTGCCTTTACGATCGTCAAGCAGATCGTATTCGCCACCGGCGGTTATCTGATGATGACACGCTTCGCCAACGGCTTCTCGCTGGATTTTCTCAAATCGAAAAGTTTCCCGTCGCTGATTTTCGCGACATACGGGGCGCTGCTGCTGTGTCTGGCCTTCGCGCCGACCGGCGACGCCCATGCCTGGCTGCGTGTCGGCTTTGCCGGCATGGAAGTCACGCTGCAGCCGTCCGAGTTTGCCAAGATCGTGGCAATGCTGACAGTGGCGGCCTATTGCGGCGACGTCAAGGCAAAGTATAAGAACTGGTGGCAGATGTGCGCCCGGCCGATCGGCTTTACAGCCTTCATGGTATTTATCGTCCTTGTGGCCCAGAGCGACTTCGGCTCGGCGATGGTCATCTTCCTGATCACCTGCATCTGTTTCCTGATTCCGGAACATCCCAACATGCGCCGGTTTCAGATCGTCCTCAAGGTCCTGTTCTGGATTTCCGTCGTTTTTGCCGTATATCTGCTTTCCCCGGCCGGTGAGCACCTGATCCAGGGCTTCGACTTCCTGGCCGATTACCAGAAAGACAGATTCCTTTCCGCGATGAACCCGTTCGCAGACCGCTACGGCAACAGCTACCAGCTGATCAACGGTCTGATCTCGTTTGCGACCGGAGGCTGGCTGGGCACCGGATACGGCAGCTCGGTCAGAAAGTACACGAATTTCCCGGCCGCCAACACCGACTATATTCTCGCCATCCTTGTCGAAGAACTCGGCTATGTCGGCTTCCTGGGACTGATGCTGCTGTACTGCATCATCATCTTCCGCCTGTTCCGCCACGCGATCCGCATCAAAAGCGAAAGGGCGAAGATCATCCTGATCGGCACCGCCATGTATCTGCTGATCCATATGTTCTTCAATATCGGCGGCGTCACCGGCCTTGTGCCGCTGACCGGCATCCCGCTGCTGATGATCTCAGCCGGCGGTTCCTCAACCATGTCATTCATGGTCGCGGTCGGCATCAGCCAGGCTGTCATCGCCAGATATGAAGGGAAGGAAAACCGATGAGAATCATAGCCGGTGAATTCCGCAGCCGGCGCCTGGAAGCCCCCCAGGGCCTGACCACCAGGCCGACCCTGGACAAGGTGCGGGAGGCAGTCTTCTCATCGCTCGGCGGCAGTTTCGAAGGCGGCAATGTGCTGGATCTTTACGCCGGCAGCGGCGCCAACGGCCTCGAGGCTCTGTCCAGAGGAATGGAAAAGGCGTATTTTGTCGACAACGACCGCAGAGCCGTATCGGCAATCCGGAAGAATATCGCTTCCCTCGGCGTGCAGAAGAACACAAAGGTACTCTGCATGGCGGATACGAAAGCTCTTGCGCTGCTGAAGGAAGAAGGCGTGCGCTTTTCCCTTATATATATGGATCCGCCGTACGCAAAACAGAAGAACAGCCTGATTCTCAGCCTGATCTCGGAATATGAGCTTCTTGAAGAGGGCGGATACGCTGTCATTGAATCCCTGAAGGAAGATGAATTCAGGGAAGACTATCCGCATCTGAAATATGAACGTGACCGTGTCTACGGCATCAGCCGCATTACATACTGCAGAGGGGTATAAAAAAATGAAAGCTTGTTATCCTGGTACATTTGATCCGATCACAAAGGGGCATCTTGACATCATCGAGCGGGCAGCTTCCATCTTCGACCAGGTGGACGTGCTGCTTATGGTCAATCCGCGCAAGAAATGTGTATTCGATGCCGAAGAGCGCAAGACCATGATTGAAAAGTCGCTGGAATCCATCGGCAGCCCGGCCAACGTCCGGGTGGTCATCGGCGAAGGCCTGACCGTGGAGTTCGCCAAGAAGATCGGCGCCAAGGCGATTGTCAGAGGCATCCGCGCCGTCACCGACTATGAATATGAACTGCAGCAGGCAACCGCCAACATGATGCTCGGACCGGACATTGAAACCATGTTCCTGATTGCCAAGCCGGAGTATTCCTTCCTGTCATCCTCGGTGGTCAAGGAGATCGCCCTCAACGACGGCGACATCAGCGCCATGGTTCCCGAGGGGGCAGCCGAAGACATCAAAGCAAAACTCAGGGGCATGGCCGACGTTCTGAAATAAGCATGACAGCACCGGAAAGGTGCTGTTTTTTCTTTTGAAAACTGATGTGCAAATAATTAGCACTAGGCACTTGACAGTGCTAAACACCGGGGGTATAGTATTAGCAGGCATCGATACAGAGTGCTAAAAAGGAGGTGTACAATGCTGACGCCGAGAAGGATTGAGATATTTAAAGCAATCGTCGACGAGTTTATCAAAACAGCCGAACCCGTAGGGTCCAAGACGCTTCAGCAGAAGTACAAGCTTCAGTACTCGAGTGCCACGATCAGAAATGACATGCAGGCACTGGAGGAAATGGGGTATCTGGAAAAGACCCACACATCCAGCGGCCGGATCCCGAGCACGCTCGGCTACAAGTTCTACTGTGAGAACCTGCTGAGCAATTCGGCGATTGACCGCAAAATGGAAATTGCGATCCGGGAGGCATTCGACGCTTCCAACATGAATATAGAAGAGGCGATTCACCTCAGCTGCAATATTCTTTCCGAAATGACGAATATGACCAGCGGCGCGATCGGCCCGGATTCAAGAACCCAGAAGCTGGAACATATCAAGCTTTTCCAGCTGGATGAGAGAAATGCCGTATGCGTCTTTATAACAAACACCGGCCATACGGAAACCAAGACATTCCATTTCGAAGAAGATATTCCTTACGCGGATATTGAAGCCTGCACCGATATACTCAACGGAAAGCTGAGAGGAACTCCGATCACGGACCTGCCGGCGAAGATGGAATTCATCAGACCGGATCTCAGCGCGGTCGTCAAGCGCCACGATCTTCTGTTTACGGCCTTTATCAAGGCATTCGTCAGATTCGCCAGCGAGAACGTATATTTCTCCGGCCGTGACAGAATGCTTTACCAGCCTGAATTTGAAGATATCAACAAGCTGAAGCAGCTGATGACGATGCTTGATGACTCAACCGTGTGGAAACGGATTGACGAAGGCGAAAATGCACTTGCCGTCACAACCAAGCGCGGCGCCCAGCTGACCTGGGTCAACGATCTGGCGGTCGTCAGGTCAAAGTTCAGGGTCAGGGGCACCGAATCCGGTGAACTCATGGTCGTCGGTCCCAGCCGGATGAACTATGACAAGGTAATCAGCATGCTTGATTACGCGGCAAAGATGATTGAAAAAATGTACAGCAGCGGAGGTGATGACTGGGATGAGTGAAGAAAAGAAAGTTGAAACTGAACAGGAAACAGAAGTGGTCGAAGGTACACTGATCACCGAAGAGTCACCTGAAACTGAAGAGGATATTGATCCCCGTGACGCACAGATCAAAGATCTGGAAGCGCAGGTCGCCAAACTGACCGGGGATGTGGCAAAGCTCAAGAACGAGTATGCACGGGCATATGCCGATACGGAAAACACACGGCGCCGCCTGCAGAATGAGTTTGAACAGCTCAGCAAGTACCACATCCAGAAGTTCGCCCTGGAGATCCTGCCGGTTCTCGACAACTGCGAGAGAGCCCTGGCCCAGGAATCCGCGGACGAAATTTACCGCAAAGGATTTGAAATGATCTACAGCCAGCTCAAAGGAGCGCTTGAAAGAGAAGGCGTTACCGAAATTGAGGCTGAAGGAAAACCGTTTGACGCCAACTGGCATCAGGCGCTGATGACCGAGCACGTGGACGGCACAGAGGCCGGCATCGTGCTGCAGGTGCTTCAGAAAGGTTATAAATTAAAAGACCGCATTCTTCGTGCGGCTATGGTAAAGGTAAGCGATTAAGCTTGGGAGGACAGGAATATGAGCAAGATTATCGGTATTGACTTAGGTACAACAAACAGCTGCGCGGCTGTTATGGAAGGCGGCGAAGCCAAAGTGATCACAAACCCGGAAGGAAACAGAACAACTCCGTCCGTGGTCGCATTCAAGAACGGTGAAAGAATTGTCGGCGACGCAGCCAAGAGACAGCTCGTCACAAACAAGGACACTGTTTATTCAATCAAGAGACTCATGGGTACCGACGAAAAGGTTACCCTGGAAGGCAAGCAGTACACACCGCAGGAAATCTCCGCTATGATTCTGTCCTACATCAAGGACTATGCGGAAGCTTACCTGGGCGAGACAGTCAGCGAAGCTGTCATCACTGTTCCGGCATACTTCAATGACGCCCAGCGTCAGGCAACAAAGGACGCCGGCAGAATCGCCGGTCTCGACGTCAAGAGAATCATCAACGAACCGACCGCATCCGCTCTGGCTTACGGCCTTGACAAGAACACATCCAGAGAGCAGAAGGTTCTCGTATATGACCTCGGCGGCGGCACATTCGACGTCTCCATCCTCGACATCGCCGACGGCACATTCGAAGTTCTCTCCACCTCCGGTGACACACACCTGGGCGGCGACGACTTCGACAACAAGATCATCGACTGGCTGGCAGCCAACTTCAGACGTGAGCACAACATCGACCTCAAGGCCGACAAGATGGCTCTGCAGAGACTGAAGGAAGCAGCTGAAAAGGCCAAGAAGGATCTCTCCGGCATGGTTCAGACACAGATCTCCCTGCCGTTCATCTCCGCCGGTGCAGCCGGTCCGCTCCATCTCGAAGCAACCCTGACAAGAGCTGCATTTGATGAAATGACAAAGGACCTGGTTGAAAGAACACTCGTACCGGTCAGAACAGCTCTGCGTGACGCGAAGCTTTCCGCAGGCGACCTGGATCAGGTCATGCTGGTCGGCGGCTCCACAAGAATCCCGGCTGTCCAGGAAGCAGTCAGAAGAGAACTCGGCAAGGAACCCAACAAGTCCGTCAACCCTGACGAATGCGTCGCACTCGGTGCCGCAATCCAGGGCGGCGTCCTCAAGGGCGACGTCAACGATGTCCTGCTGCTTGACGTTACACCGCTGTCACTCGGCATCGAAACACTCGGCGGCGTCATGACAGTCCTGATTCCGAGAAACACAACAATCCCGACATCCAAGTCACAGATCTTCTCCACCGCGGCTGACAACCAGCCGGCAGTCGACATCCATGTCCTGCAGGGTGAAAGACCGATGGCTAATGATAACAAGACACTGGGCAACTTCCAGCTCGACGGCATCGCACCGGCAAGAAGGGGTATCCCGCAGATCGAAGTCACATTTGACATCGACGTCAACGGCATTGTCAATGTCTCCGCAGTTGACAAGGCTACCAACAAGAAACAGTCCATCACCATCACAAACTCCTCCGGACTTTCCGAAGCTGAGATCGACCGCATGGTGAAGGAAGCAGAAGCCCACAAGGCAGAAGATGATCAGCGCAAGGCAGACATCGAAACAAGAAACAGAGCTGAGGCCTACATCAACCAGATTGATGAAACACTCAGAAATGACACACCGAATGTCTCCCAGCAGCAGAAGGACGAAGTCAAGAAGCTCAGGGACGAGCTCCAGGAATGCATCGACAAGAATGACATGGCATCCCTGAAGACAAAGCTCGACGCTCTTGAAAAGGCTGCCCAGGACATGGCTCAGGCGATGTACCAGCAGCAGGGCGCTCCGAACCCGGGTCAGGGTTTCGGCGGCCAGGCGTCTGAAAGCACAAAGAACGATGATGACATCATCGACGCTGAATTCTCCGACAAGAACTAAACGCTATTGAAGACAGGATGCGGAACCGGTAAAAAGGATTCCGCATTCTGTGATTTTGATCAGAAAGGACAGGCAGTGATATGGCTGAAAAAAGAGATTATTATGAGGTACTCGGTATCTCCAAAGGCGCGAGCGAAGATGAAATAAAGAAAGCCTATCGCTCTCTGGCCAAGAAATATCACCCCGACATCAACAAAGCTCCGGATGCCGAGGCAAAATTCAAGGAGATCAACGAGGCTTACGAAGTGCTCTCCGATCCGAACAAAAAGGCCACCTATGACCAGTTCGGCTTTGCCGGAATGGACGGTTCCCAGGCCGGCGGCGGCTTCAGCGGATTCCAGCAGGGCTTCGGAAACATGGATGATCTCAATGATATCTTCTCAAGTTTCTTCGGCGGCATGGGCGGCATGGGAGGAGGCTTCTCCTCCGGTTCACGTTCCCGCCAGAGAAGCGGTCCGGTCCGCGGCAATGACCGTCTGATGCGGATGAAGATCTCTTTCATGGACGCCTGCTTCGGCAAGACGGAATCCATCAATATCGACCTTGATGAAACCTGTTCCGCCTGCGGCGGCTCCGGCGCTGCGAGTCCTTCGGATGTGGAAACCTGTTCCACCTGCCGCGGCTCCGGCACAGTCCTGACCCAGCAGAGAACTGCTTTCGGCGTGTTCCAGACCCAGGGCGTATGTCCTGACTGCAAAGGAACCGGCAAAAAGATCAGGAAGATCTGCCCGCACTGCAAAGGCCAGGGATACAACCGCAGACGCGTTGACAAGGAAATCAGAATTCCTGCCGGCGTCAATGACGGCCAGCAGCTGCGTGTGCAGGGCCTTGGCGAGCGCGGTCTCAACGGCGGTCCCAACGGCGACCTCTATATTGAAATCAATGTCGAACCCCACAAGCAGTTTGAAAGGGACGGCAGAAACATTTATCTGGAAATCCCGATTTCGGCAGTCGATGCCACGATCGGCACAACCATCGATGTACCGACCATCCATGGCGATGTGTCCATGAAAATCCCGGCCGGTACACAGAACGGCCGACAGTTCCGCCTCAAGGGCAAGGGCGTCAATGAAACCCGCACCGGCCGTCAGGGCGATCAGATCTGCATCGTGACAATCAAAGTTGATGAAGATCTCTCCCGGAAGGAAAAGGAACTGTACAGGCAGCTTCAGGAACTTCAGGGCACCAGGTCAGGCGAAAGCGTCTGGAGCAAATTCAAGAAGAGCTTCTCCTGATCCATGGGCTCCTTTGAAAGGAGGCCATTATGAACATTGAACAGATGACAGAAACACTGCAGGCCATTATCATGAGTGCCCTCACTCTGGCCCAGCAGAATAAGAACGCGGAGCTTTCCCCGGAGCACATCCTTTACGCGATGACAGAAGACGCAGGTCTGGACGGCATCTGGGAAAGGCTTGACATAAACAAAGATGAACTGCTGGAGTATATCAGGCAGTGCACCGACCGTCTTCCTTCCGTCTCATCAGGCGAACCGCGGCTGAACCGCTATGTTTCCGAAGGATATTCCAAAGCACTGGATCTCATGAAGAAACAGGGCGATTCCTATATGAGCACAGCGGCCCTGCTGAGCGGGCTGCTGGAGACGGACGCCCCTGTTGTCAGGGAACTGAAAAGGAGATTCTCCCTGACTTCCTCAAGAGTGAACAGGGCAGAAGAAGAAAGGAGAGGCGGTATGACAATGGATGAAAAAACAAATGAGAGCCAGCTTGACGCTCTCAGCAAATACGGACATGACCTCGTCCAGGAAGTCCGGGACGGCAAAATCGACCCGGTCATCGGACGGGACGAAGAAATACGGAGAGTCATCGAGATCCTCTCCAGAAAAACCAAAAACAATCCGGTCCTGATCGGTGAGCCGGGCGTCGGCAAAACCGCGATCGTCGAAGGACTGGCATGGCGGATCATGAACGGCGATGTGCCGCTCGGATTAAAGGAAAAGAAACTCATTGAACTGGACATGGGCGCGCTTATTGCAGGCGCCAAATACAGAGGCGAATTTGAGGAAAGACTCAAGGGCGTTCTCAAGCAGGTCCAGAAGGCGGACGGCAATATCATTCTGTTCATCGACGAGATCCACAATCTGGTCGGGGCGGGAAAAACCGAAGGTTCCATGGACGCCGCCAACCTGCTCAAGCCGATGCTGGCAAGAGGCGAACTCAAGTGCATCGGCGCCACCACATTCGATGAGTACAGAAAATACATTGAAAAGGACAGGGCCCTGGAAAGAAGATTCCAGAAGATCATGGTCTCAGAGCCTTCCGTTGAGGATACCATTTCCATCCTCAGGGGTCTCAAGGACAGATTTGAATCCCACCACGGCGTCCAGATCAGGGACGAGGCGATCATCGCCGCCGCTGTTCTTTCCAACCGCTATATTACCGACAGATATCTGCCTGACAAGGCCATCGACCTGATCGACGAAGCCTGCGCCGGAATCCGCGTTGAAATGGATTCCATGCCGGCAGAGCTGGATGAACTCTCCAGAAAGATCATGACCCTGCAGATCGAGGAAACATCCATGAAGGATGAGGAAAATGATCCCAAGGCCAAGGAACGTCTGGAGGAAATCAGAAAAGAACTGGCTTCCTTAAACGAACAGAAGGAAATCAGATTCTCCAAATGGCAGTCCGAAAAGAAGGAAATCGACGCCGTCAAGGAATACAAGGAACAGCTGGAAAGAGCGAAGCTCGAGCTGAACCAGGCCCAGAATGACGCCGATTACGAAAGGGCAGCCAAACTGAAATATGACACGATTCCTTCCCTTGAGAAGAGAATCGAGGCGGCTGACAAAGCGGAAGCGGACAGAATGATCCGCCAGGTTGTCGACGAGGACATGATCGCCAAGATCGTCTCCAGATGGACGCATATCGAAGTCGCCAGACTGATGAGCACCGAAAGACAGAAGATCCTGCACCTGCCCGAAGTTCTTGAGCAGAGAGTCATGGGCCAGCCGCAGGCGCTGAAGCTTGTCTGTGACGCCATCATGCGTTCAAAGGCTGCCATCCAGGATGAAAACAGGCCGCTCGGCTCGTTCCTCTTCCTCGGCCCGACCGGCGTCGGCAAAACCGAGGTTGCCAAAGCGCTTGCCCAGCAGCTGTTCGACGACGAATCCAAGATTGTCAGAATTGACATGTCTGAATACATGGAGAAGTTCTCCGTCTCCAGACTGATCGGCGCTCCTCCCGGATACGTCGGCTATGAAGAGGGCGGCCAGCTGACCGAAGCAGTCAGAAGAAGCCCCTACAGCATCGTCCTTCTGGATGAAATCGAAAAGGCGCATCCTGATGTCTTCAACATCCTGCTGCAGATTCTCGATGACGGCCGGATCACCGATTCCAAGGGTGTGACTGTTGACTTCAAGAACACGATCATCATCATGACCAGCAATCTCGGATCCCAGTACGCCTTTGAACAGGACGCTGAAAAGCGTGAAAAGGCATATCTCGAGGAAGTCCACCGCTTCTTCAAGCCGGAGCTGATCAACAGAATCGACGAGATCATTGTCTTCAACGCCCTGAGCCCTGAGGTCCAGGTGAAGATCGCCGACAAGTTCCTCGCACTGCTCGCGGCAAGGCTGAAGGACAAGGACATCACACTCGAAGTGACTGACAAGGCAAAGAAGAGAATCATTGACTGCGGTGTCGATCCTCTCTTCGGCGCCCGTCCGATGAAGCGCCATATCCAGCGTGAAATCGAAACGGCGGTTGCCAGAACCATTCTCGAAAATCCCGACATCGCCGGCAAGACGGTTGTCGTGGATGCGGACGCGGACAATTATTCCGTCAGTGTCCGGGCATAACGCCAGTCATATTGATCGGAATACACAGAAGCCGGTATGCATGGCATGCCGGCTTTTTCCGTCCGGATGAAAAAAAACCGCATCAGCGGTTACTTGTTTTCAAGAAGGTCATTGAGATCCGGGAAATCAAAGAGATTGTTTTCGAGGATCTGATCAAGCTTG
>JAUNJW010000221.1 GCA_030533035.1 Erysipelotrichaceae bacterium | reverse complement strand
GCTGCGATTCATAAGCGCCGTTGGACAAAATGCCTGTTTTATATTTCTTTCTCAATTCTCTGAGAACCTCTTCCGCATCTTTCTGTTGCTGCTGGAAGTTGTTGAAATTCTGATACCAGTAATCTGTCCAGAAAGCGACATCCAGATCAGGAATATACTTGTTTTTCAGCATTTCCCAGACATATTTCTTGTTCACAAGACCGTTCTGATCAGAAACCATGCAGTGCTGGACAATGCTTTCCAGCTCAATGCCATCCGGATCAAGCTCCGGCTTCATCCGCATAATGCAGTCTTTGTACATATCATAGGCGGCCCGGCGGCGGTTGCTTAAGGTGCCGTCATAATCGAACAGAATTGCTTTGATCATTGTGTAATCCCTTCTTTATTATCGGAGAAATTTAACCAGGTGCCAACTGTGTTTTCAGCTGTATTTTCCTTTCTTTCTTAAGATCTCTTAACTGCAAACAGCGGTATACTGTTTGCGGAGGATTTATATCATGAATACAAAAAAACTGTTATGCGGCAGCCTCTCATTCCTGATGAGCCTGACACTGACCGCCTGCAGCTCCGGCAAGGCAGAAACCGAAGAAAACACTGAAACAGAAGATAAAACCGAAGAAACAGCTGAAGAAGGCTGGAAAGTAAACGGCTCCTATTCCCAGCTGATTTCAGGAGATGACAGAGATCTCTTTGATCAGACACTGGCATCTGACAATATGAAGGATCACGATCCTGTCGCTGTTCTGGCTGACCAGGTCGTTTCCGGCACAAATGTCGCTTATCTTGCCTTCAACACTGAAAAGGCTCCCGGCTATTGGGAAGTGGCTGTCATTTACAAAGACGCCGAAGGAAAATCACAGTTCACAAATACCGCCGAACTGAATCCGGACAGTCTTGAGTTCTACACAGTCACCGAAACACCCGCTGATCTTCTCGGCGGCTGGAACTACCGCTCCAGCGGCAAACCCGGCGCTCTTTCTGAAGACGGTGAAGCTGCCCTTTCCGCTGCTGTCGAAAAATCAGATCTTACGCTCATGCCGGTGGCACTGCTTGGATCCGATGCGGGAACAGGCGAATATCTGTTTGTCTGCTATGGAACAAAAGACGATAAGAATGTTGTCTACATCGTCACTGTCAAAAACGAAGAAATCACTGACACAAGAATTCTTGATCTCGGCAAGATTGTCCAGCCGGAAAACAAGGAATAATCTAAGAACCGCTGCGGCGGTTTTTTTATTTCTGCACAAAAAGAAAAAAGCAGTTCTCACTGTTACAGTCAGAACCGCATGAATGTAAATAGTTGTCAGGCCTGTGCCGCTTTCTTTCTTCTTAACAGATTCAGTGTAATCAGGATCACACTTCCCTGCAGAATCAGAGTCAGGATCAGGTTTGTGTAATAGGAACCGGTGGCGTCATACAGCATACCGAGCAGGGTAACACCCAGGGCGTTCGAAGTGGAGCCGGTAAAGGCAATGATCGGATACACTCTTGTGTAGTTCTCCATGCCGAAGGTTTCTCTTGTAAGAACCGACATTGCGGTGGCGCTGTTGGCAAAGCTGAAGCCGAACATGAAGGCGCCGGCAATCATTGTGACCGGTGTATGGATCAGCATCATCATGATGACAGCCGCGAAATTGATCAGGGCACAGAACACACTTGTCTTATGGGAACCAATCTTATCAGTCAGAACACCATACATCAGCTTTGAAACAATGTTGGCGGTGGAAGCCATGGAACTCATCAAAGCACCGATGGAAGCGGTAAAGCCTAAAGAGAGGGCAAAGCTAGGCAGATGCTGCAGCATACCGGCGATAATGCAGACAAAGATGGTGAATAACAAAAGTGAAATCATCTCAATGGAGAATGGATTGAACTGGCCGTTGGATGCCTGGAAAACCACCTTGTCTTTGTTGGCTTCCCTGTATTTCAGATAATCTTCGTAGCCGTACGGCTCCATGCCGATGCTCTGCGGACGCAGGCGGATCGGCAGCAAAATGGCTGGAGCACAGAATACCAGCATAACAATAGTGACAAACACATAGCCGAACCGCCAGCCGCTGGCCAGGATGACATTGGTGATGATATTGGACAGCAGAACGCCGGGCAGGCCGGAGAAAGCCATGGCGATGGAAACCATTAAGCCGTTTCTGGCATAGAACCAGTTGTTGATGACGCTGGTGGCCAGGACAAAGCTCAGCATACCCGCACCGACGCCGCGGATCACGCTGTAAATATACAGCAGCCAGATATTCGAAGCGGTGGAAAGCAGGAATGTTCCGCCGCAGCTCAGGATGCTCGCCCCGATGATCAGCGGCTTCAGCATGTTTTCTTTTTTCAGGATCAGCGGAATCAGAAGCCCCGAAAATGCCGAAGACAGTGCCGTGATTGTATACATCATCGAAACAGAGCCGGAAGAAATACTCAGGTCATTGGCGATGTGGCTGTAGAAAAGACCGGCTGTTCCCATGCAGACACCGACAGCAGCACCGACGGTTCCGCACATTCCCAGCATGGTAAACAGATACATGAGACCGTTCTTTTTCATACTAATACTCTCCGTGTTCAACAATATTATACATTGTCCGCATGTTTACCGGAAAAGGAAACAGCAGCCATGCATATGCAAAGCTGCTGTCAAAAAGACGGATGCTTTACCTGGCATCCGCCTTTTTTCATATTCCAATTCAGATTACAGTTCGATCAGTTCGTATTCCCTGACGCCCATGCCGAGACGGTCAGCCACTTCAATCGTGTATTCACCGTTTCTGCTTGTGACTCTTTCCATGAAATGGTCTCTTCCCGGATCCTTTGAAGCCTTCACAAAATCAAGACATGCCTGATCAATTGCGACAGGATCAGTGGAAATCAGGATACCGATATCCTTCAGGCAGGGATCTTCAGCGACAGCACAGCAGTCACAGTCGACGGACATGTTGACCATCGCGTTGACAAATACCATGTTTCCGTTGAAATGATCAGTCACTGCCGAAGCAGCTTCTGCCATGGACTCGAGGAATGCATTCTGGGGCGGCAGATCTCCCCATACGACTGTCTGGTCTTCAGCGCTGCGGTATTTACCGGCAGAGTGGATATTCACCTTTCCCGCGCAGGAAGCGCAGCCGATTGACAGCTGCTTGAGGGCACCGCCGAATCCGCCCATTGGATGACCTTTGAAATGGGAAAGGACAAGCATTGAATCATAGTTCAGAATATTCTTTCCCATGATGTCAGACGCCAGATGTCTTTCATGCTGGCCATAGCGGTTGATCGGGAATTCGACATCCGGTCCTTCCGCGTCCATCAGATCCATATCGAAATAATCATTCCAGCCGTGTTTTTTGATCAGTCTGATATGTCTGTCCGTGTAGTTTCTTTCACCTTCGTATGCCGTATTGCATTCCACAACTGTTCCGCCGACATAATCAATGACCGGTTTCCAGAACAGCGGCTTCAGGAAATTCTGATTTCCCGCTTCTCCGGAATGAACTTTAACAGCGATTTTTCCTGTCAGTTTCTTTCCCAGTTTTTCATACAGTCTGATTATGATTTCCGGTGTAATTTCTTTTGTGTAATAAATCTTTGATACTGAACCCATATGGAACCTCCTTCTTCATTGTCGTTCTAAATTGTCCGGTACCTCTGAATAAAATGATTAATACATTGAATGGTGCTCTTTAGTTTAGTATACATGATCCGGAAATCCTCTGTCAGCAATGACTGAGTACATCCCCTTCTCTGTGGACAGCAAAGCGATCATAATGTGCTCAGCCGAGCAGCTCCATGAGTTCTTCCCTGGAAAGCTGGCCAAGGGATGACGCTTCACCGGAGAGAATCGCGTCAGACAGATCTTTCTTGGCTTCCTGGAGTTCCAGGATTCTTTCTTCAATCGTATCCTTGGCGATGATTCTGTAGACAGTTACGGTGCTCTTCTGACCAATGCGGTGGGCTCTGTCTGTCGCCTGGTTCTGAGCTGCCAGATTCCACCATGGATCATAG
>JAUNJW010000030.1 GCA_030533035.1 Erysipelotrichaceae bacterium | reverse complement strand
CATGATGATGCCCTGGATGAAGTCATTGATCGCTGTGGCCATGTAGCCGCCGGCGATGACATAGACGCCGGTCAGGACAGCCATGACGATGACGCAGATGGAATAGTCGATATTGAAGGCCATTCCGAACAGTCTGGAAAGACCGTTGTACAGGGAGGCTGTGTAGGGAATCAGGAAGATGAAGGTGATGACGGAAGCGGCGATCTTCAGTGCTGAGGAGCCGAATCTTGCCTCAAAGAACTGGGGCATGGTGGCGGAGTTGAGATGCTGGGTCATGATTCTGGTTCTTCTGCCGAGAATAACCCAGGCCAGAAGGGAACCGATCAGCGCGTTGCCGATCCCGATCCAGGTGGAGGCGATGCCGTATTTCCAGCCGAACTGGCCGGCATAGCCGACGAAGATAACCGCGGAGAAGTAAGATGTACCATATGCGAAGGCTGTGACCCAGGGGCCGACAGACCGGCCGCCGAGGACAAAACCGTTGACATCAGCGGAACTGTGGCGGTACATGAAGCCGATTCCGATCATGACCGCGAAGAATAAGATGAGAAGCGCAACCTTGAAAAACATAATGAGTACCTCCTGCTTTAACACGCCGGTAATTTAACGCGTTAAAGTGTTAACACACTAAAGTATACACATGCATGCCTGAGCTGGCAAGCGGAAAGTGCAATTGAATTCAAGATTTTAAAGTGTTAAACTATCTGTGGAGATAATCTGATGAAAAATAATCTTGATACATTTGAAGTCGATCAGCTGTTTGAGGCGATTCTCGCCCTTGAAAACAAGGAAGAATGCCGCCGCTTCTTCAAGGATATCTGCACAGTCAATGAGCTTCTGACCTTTGCCCAGAGATTTGACGTCGGAATCCGCCTGCTGCAGGGCAGCACATACCAGGAAGTCTCGCGCGAGACCGGCGCGTCGACAGCCACGATCAGCCGGGTCAGAAGACTTCTCAATGACGATGAGGACGGCCTGGAAATGGCAGCCTCACGGCTGAAGAAAGAAAATCAGTGAATACTGAAAAGCCGGCAATGCCGGTTTTTTCTCATGGAAGGGAGACTTATGGATCTCGGTTTTACAATTCATACAAAGCAGGATGTCATCGACGCCATTGATTATTTCGGCTTCCTGCCGTTTTTTTCCGGTGAGGTGACCGGTTTTTCAATCGAGGAGCACTGCGATCCCTCGGTGTACTTTTCCGACCAGCCGGGCGTCTGGGAATGGAAAGGTCCCATCATCCAGGAGACCCGGGCAGCCTATGGCAAGTTCTTCGGGAAAAAGGCAGGCTATATCAAAAAAGAATGGTTCTATGACTTCGCCAATTACCGCCGCGACGGCTATGATTTTGATTCCCGCTTCGAGGACGGGCTGGCCGCATATGATGACCAGTATCTTTATAATCTGATCGCTTCCCGCCATTCCATTCTTTCCAAGGATCTCAAGGCCATCGGCGGCTACGTGAAGCCGAAGACAAAGACGCCGGATTCCTGGGAGCCGCGGAAAGGCTTTGACACCAGGATCACAAAACTGCAGATGCAGTGCTATGTCGTGACTTCAGACTTTGAGTATGAAGTGGATAAAAACGGAAACTTCTACGGCTGGGGGATTGCCCGCTATGCCATCCCGGAAGAATTCTACGGGAAGAAGTGGATTGACAGGGTATACAGGAGAACACCGCAGGAATCATACAGGCGGATTCAGAGACATCTGAAAAAAGTTCTTCCGGGCGTGCCGGAAGAACAGATTGTCAGGCTGATCGGCTGAACGGTCAGTCTTTTTATTTTGCATGTGCGTGGTTCATTGTATCCACTCTGGAGGCTCTGTCCTTCCATCTGCCGGACAGCAGGTAAGTGCCGCCGATGAAGAACGGAACCAGGCCGGACAGGGCGTTTCCGTACCAGAAGCCTTTGATGCCCCAGCCCAGGACAACGCCCAGCAGCAGCGCCAGGCCGATCCGGCAGACAATGCCGTCAAGCAGCGCGACAGCCAGGTTGAGCTTCGAGTTGCCGGAGCCGTTGATCAGGGCGAAGTTGGCCGGTCTCAGGGTGGCGCCGAGATACTGCACCATCGCGACCGGGATGTATGTGATTGCCATCGTCAGCACCGCCGGGTCGCTGGAGAACAGGCCGAACAGCCATTCCGGCCTGAACGCCGTAATCAGGGCGAAGACGGATGCCGGGATCGCGACAATCCACAGGGCGTGGTAGACAACCGCGGGAACCCGTCTGATCTTGGCTGCCCCGAGGGCCTGGGCGATCATCGCGCCGCCGGCCGAGGAGATGGACTGGGAAACGATGGAGATCATCGATTCAAGCTTTCTCGCGACGCCGGTGACGGCGACGGCGGTTGTGCCGTAGGTGTTGATATAGGAGTTGACGAATAACATTGAGAAAGTGATCGCGGCGGACTGGATTGCCATCGGGACGCCGAGGGAAATCAGCTGCGGGAAGACGGTTTTATAAATCCTGAAGTGCTCAGGTCTGAAATCGAAGTTGAACTGCTCGCGCGAGCGGTACAGAAGGGCAATCGCGAAGAGGAAGCTGACTGCCTGGCCGATGACCGTTGCCAGTGCTGCCCCGAAGGGACCCCATCTGAAGCCGGAGACGAAGACCAGGTCGAGGATGACATTGATGACGGAGGCGATGGCGATGAACATGAACGGGTGTTTCGAGTCGCCCATGCCTCTTAAGATCGCCGAGACAAGGTTGTAGCCGTAGATGAAGATGACGCCGTAGACGCAGGTGACGCTGTACTGCCTGGTCATCTCGTAGATTTCTTCCGGCGTGTTCAGCCAGGCAATGATGCCTTTGTAGCTGAAGAGGAAGACGATCATGATGATGACGGCTGCCGAGAACATGAATGTGAACAGGGTGCCGATCATCTCGCCGACGCGGTCCCTGCGGTTTTCACCGACAAAGCGGGAAATCAGGATCTGGCCGGCGTTGGAAAAGCCCATCGCGAAGAAGGTCAGCAGCTGCAGCACCTCGCCGCCGATGGAAACGGCGGAAAGGCCGCCGGTGCCGACAAAGCGGCCGACGACGATCATGTCGACCATGTTGTAGAAAGTCTGCAGCAGGCCCGACATGAACAGCGGCATGGCAAAAGTCAGAAGGGTGACAGGAACACTTCCCGTCGTCAGGTCACGGATCAGTTCTTTTTTCTCGCTCATGATTGTACTCCCCGGTTGTCTGTATGCAATAATCATAGCAGAAAAATGCCGCCCGGTCAGTGCGGACTGCGGTATGGACGGTGTATACTTTTGAAGACGAGGAAAGGGAAAAACCCATGAACCTGACTGAATATAAAGAGAAAATCATCAGCGGATGCGCGTCCGTCATCCGCGGCAAAAATGAAATCATTGAGAATGTGCTGATCTGCTGGCTGTGCGGCGGCCATATCCTTCTGGAGGATGTGCCGGGCACCGGCAAGACCATCCTGTTAAGGGCGTTTGCCAGGACAACCGGCGGCTCGTTCCGGAGAATCCAGTTCACGCCGGACCTGCTGCCCAGCGACCTGACCGGCATCAATATCTTTGATCAGAAGACGTCGGAATTTGTCTTCCGGCCGGGCCCCCTGTTCGCCAATCTTGTGCTGGCGGACGAAATCAACCGGGCCACCCCGAGAACGCAGTCGGCGCTGCTGGAGGCAATGGCGGAAAAGCAGGTGACCGTCGACGGCAGAACGTATCCGATGGCGGAACCGTTCATGATCATGGCCACCGAAAACCCGCTCGAATCCTTCGGCACTTTTGAACTGCCGGAGGCCCAGACCGACCGTTTCCTCATGCGTCTTTCAATGGGCTACATGAAGCGTGAGGAGGAGATGGAAGTCATCCGCGGCGAGGACACGTCCGTCATGGTGGAAAAGCTGCAGCAGAGAGTCAGCGCCGAAGAAACCGCCATGGTGAAAAAGCAGCTGGAGGACATCGAGATGAATGAGGATGTGCTCGATTACCTGATGCGCATTGTCGAAGCCACCCGCACCGATCCCGGCGTCCGCACCGGCGTTTCCACCCGCGGCGCCATTGCCCTTTACCGGGCCGCCTGCGCCAGGGCCGGCCTGAACGGCAGGCAGTATGTGCTGCCGGAAGACATCCGGGCGCTGGCAGTCTGCGTCCTGGCCCACCGCCTGTCGCTTTCCGCTTCAGCCGGCCGCGCCAGCCAGGAGGAAATCATTTCCTCGCTGCTTGAGAAAATTCCTGTCCCGCTTGAGGAGAGCGCTTTTGCATGATCGCTTTTCTGCTCATCCTTTTGATTCTGTCCATGGTCATTGAGGTGATTTCACTGAACACCTCTTTTCAGAATATCTCCTTTGAGTTTGAAACCGACCGCCGCAGCACAGAACCGGGTGAGCCTTTTTATATCGTCCACAAAGTATCCAACACGTCCTGGCTGCCGGTGACGTTCCTGAGGACAAAGATCCTGTTTCCAAGGGGCACCGTCACTTCAAAGGACGCGGCGGTGATCATGAACAGCTTTGAAAGAAAAAGCAGCCAGCATTATTTCCTGCTGCCGCGCCGGCGGCTGATCCGCAGGGTGCCGGCAGTCCTCGGGGAAAGGGGACTGTACTGGTTCGAGAGCGCCGAAATGGAACGCGGTGATTTTCTCGGCCTCAAAACCAATTTCACCCATGTTTGGGGCTATTCCGGAATCATCGTCCGGCCTGAAAAACTGAAAGATTCGCGCAGTGTGGAAACACTGTCCGGCATTGTCGGCGACTTTCTTTCAAAGCCGTTCCTGATGCGCGATCCGGTTCTGACCGTCGGTGTGCGCGAGTATACAGGCACGGAACCGATGAAGACGATCAGCTGGAAGAAAAGCGCCTCGCGGGGAAAGCTCATGGTCCGTGAGTTCGACTATACCCGTGAGCGCTCCTGCACCATCGTGGTCACCGGCAGCGTCGATGCCAGTGACAGCCAGATGGACATGTGCGCCAGAATCGCCAGGACAGCCGGGGAGATGTTAATGGAGCAGGGCGTGCAGCTGCGGTTCTTCACAAGTGCTTATCTGCAGGCTTCGCGCCCCTTTGAAGTATATAAATCAGAAGCCTCCCGCGCTTCCGACGATGTCTTTCTCAACCAGCTGGCCTGCCTGCGGCCGGGGGCCGTCGCCCCGGAGTCGAAGCTGCTGGATGAAATCGGCAGCCGGAGTGCTTCCCAGTGCATTCTGATCGCTCCTTTTGAGGAACCGGGCGTTTATGAACTGCAGAGAAAGATCTCGGCCCTGACCCGCAGCGAAACCGCTGTGATCCTGGCGGATGATTTTCAGGAGGTGAGGGGATGACTGCCTTTTTCCTGCTGAGCTTTGATCTTTCCGTATATTACACGCTGATCATGTATCTGGCGGATGTGATCCTGGGCATACCGTCCTTTGCGGCAGGGTGGGTTTTCCTGCAGCTGATGATCACTCTTTACAGCCTGCGGATCACTTACATGGAAGACCGCCAGGGCCTGAATGTCCTCTGTGTCTTTGTGCCGCTGCTGTCATTCCTGTTTCAGCCGTCACTTCTGCCGGCGGCGATGATCCTGCCGGTGTGGCTGTGGCTTGGAATCCGCATGTTCCGGATGGATTATGACATGGACTACGCTTCCTTCCGGCGGCTGGCCTCAAGGATTCTTCTGATTGAATTCATCCTGGCCCTGGCGCTGTTTTTCCTGCCCCGCTGGAGCAGGGCGCTGATCGCGTCGGTTCCGTATTTTTCCATCCAGCTGTGCGTTTCCGTCTGCAGCCTGAGATATCTGCGCCAGCAGCGTACCGGCGGCCTTTCCTCGCTCGCCGTGACGGGACTGGTTATGCTGGTGTCGCTTCTGGCCGGCCTGAGCGGCTTCTTCTCACGTCTGGCATCGCTGGCCGCAAGGGTGTATCTCTGGCTTGCCTCAAAGCTTCTCGAAGTCGTTATTCCCGGGGAAGCGCCGCAGATTGCGGAGTTTGAGTTCCCGGAAGCCGTCATGCCTGAAATCGGCGGCGATCCGCTTCCTTCCGAAGGCGGTGCGGCCCATGGCGTGATCGCGGCCCTGCAGGAAATGAGCCTGTTTGAAAAGATCCTGATCGTGCTTGTGGTTGTCATTGCTGTTCTGGCGGTGGTTTTCTTCCTCCTGCATTTCATGAAGGGGCAGAAATACTACAGGCGGAGAAAGAATGACGACATCACCGAAAAGATCGAAGGAAAAAAGAAAAACAGGCTGAGCCTGTTCGCGCCTTCGGACCACCGCGGGGCGGTCCGCTGGTATTATGCCCGCTATCTGCGCGAGTGCCGGCGGAAGGGGATCCTGCTGACGCCGGAAATGAACAGTGAACAGGTCGAGGCGGCGGATGATCTTCTTGATGAAGAAACATCGCATGCCTTCCGGCAGCTGTATATCCGCTGCCGCTATTCCTCACAGCCGGTCAGCGCTGAGGATGTGAAACTGGCAAAGCAGTATTACCGCAGCGCGAAGAGCGCGGCGCGGGCTTAATGTTCAACAGCTTTGCGATTTGTTAGAATAGACACGGATGAGGTGGAAATATGCAGAATGATTTCGGCAGCGGAAAGATCTGGAAAATTATATTCGCGCAGTCAGTTCCGCTGATGTTCGCCCAGCTGGTACACCTGCTGTACAACATCATCGACAGAATCTATATCGGCCATCTGGCGGAAATCGGTCCGCTGGCCCTGACCGGCATCGGACTGGCATTCCCGCTGACAACCCTGATCGCGGCCTTTACAAATCTGTTCGCGACCGGCGGCGCGCCGCTGTTTGCGATCGCCAGGGGCCAGGGGGATGAAGAGCGGGCCCAGAGGATCCTTTCGCAGGTGTTCGGCAATCTGCTTTTCTCCAGCGTCATCCTGTTTCTGGTCAGCTATTTCTTCCGGCGGCCGGTTCTGTACGCGTTCGGCGCTTCGGACGTTTCCTATGTCTATGCCGACCAGTATCTGAGAATCTACCTCTGGGGCACGCTGGCGGCGATGCTGTCGACCGGCCTCAACGGCTTCATCAACGCGTCCGGCTATCCGAAGATCGGCATGATGACAGTCTTCCTGGGCGCGCTTATGAACCTCGTGCTGGATCCCATTTTCATCTTCCTGTTCCATATGAACGTGGCCGGGGCCGCCCTGGCAACCGTGATCTCGCAGATCGCCTCAGCCATATGGGCCGTCAGCTTCTTTACAAACCAGAACGCTGTCTACCGGATTGACATGACGCGGATCCTGCCGGACTTCAGCCTGCTTTCTGAAATCATCCCGCTGGGCCTGGCCGGCTTTGTTGTCCAGGGAACCAACGCCACCGTGCAGATTGTCTGCAACCGGGTGCTGCGCCAGTACGGCGGCGACCTGTATGTCGGCGTCATGACCGTCATCAATTCCGTCCGCGAGATTCTCTCGCTGCCGGTCCAGTCGCTTTCCAACGGCACCCAGCCGGTGCTCTCGTACAACTACGGCGCTAAAAAATACAGCCGCATCAAAGAAGGCATCCGTGTCTCCACGCTTGTCTCCTTCCTCTATACGGCCGCGGCCTGGGCGGCAGTACTGATCTTCCCGCGCCAGCTGATGAGCATCTTCACCAGTTCGCCGGAAATGATCGAAGCCGGAACCGGCGCCCTGAACATGTATTTCTTCGGCTTCATCTTCATGACGTTCCAGTTCTCCGGCCAGAGCGCGTTCACCGCTCTGAAGTGTTCAAAGCGGGCGGTGTTCTTCTCGATCTTCCGCAAGGTCATCATTGTTGTCCCGCTGACGCTTCTGCTGCCGAAGATGGGATACGGCGTCAACGGCGTCTGGCTGGCCGAGCCGGTTTCCAACCTGGTCGGCGGCCTGGCAGCCTTTATTACCATGTATCTGACCGTCTACAGGAAGCTTCCTGCCGACGGCGAAACTGCATATATCTGAAACAGGGGAGGTATTACCCATGAAAACAAAAGCGATTCTGGCTTCCGCATGTCTGCTGGCCCTTAGCGGATGCAACTCCATCCGCCAGCAGGTCAATGACTGGAACGGCCACATTTCCGGCAACACCTATACCATCGACACCTTTGACAACTACGGCACAAAGGTCCTGACAACCCATGGCGAGAGAATCGACGTCTCCGGCAATATTGTCCAGGAGGAGACCTTCTCCGATGAGACCGGTTCGAGCGGCTATGTCAACACCCTGAGCTCCGTCATCACCCTTGATATCGACGGCTCGCAGATGCTGACATGCGGCGATACCTGCATCTTCTATGAAAAGGGACTGGATCCGGATTTTGACTTCAGCCTGGATTCGATCGATTCCCATTCCGATTCCATCGCTGACGCCCCGATCATCACCGGCGTCGTCAACCAGATCAAGAACAAATTCGGCAAGCCGGTTGTCGTGATTGTCAAATCGCAGACAGGGGTGCCGATCTACGCGTTCTCCGGCCGCAAGGTCACCTGGTCCATTCCGGCTGATCTGCCCAAATTCACCAAACTCCTGGTGGACGGCAAGGCGCTCTATCTGCACCGGGCCAATTTCCAGATCATCGACAAAGACCTGATCGATGAACAGGGGTGATCCATGCAGGTCATTCTTGTCTCGGACACCCATGGCGACAGGGCTTCGCTGAACTGGCTGAGAAAGACCTATCCGGAAGCGGACGCGTTTGTCCACTGCGGCGACCTGCAGATTCCTTCTGACGAAGTGCAGGATTTCATCTGTGTCCGCGGCAATACCGATTACGATCCTTCCTATCCGTGGGAAAGGGTGGAGGTGTTTGCCGGTCACAGAATTCTGATCTGCCACGGCCACTCGTATATCAGCCCGTTTGATCCGGCTGATCCGACCGCCCTGGTCCTGGCCGCAAAGCGCCGCCAGTGCGAAGCGGTCTTCTTCGGCCACACCCATGTTTCCTGCGATATCACATACCAGGGGATCCGGCTTCTGAATCCGGGTTCACTCAAAAGACCCAAGGACTTCCGCTTTCCGTATCCGACCTACATGATTCTGAACATCACGGAAGAGTCAATTGAAGCCGAAAGGGCTGTTTATGACCCGTTTGCGGCTGATAAGGCTTGAGAAACCGGCACAGAATTTCTAAAATGGAATCAGGTAAATCACAGGATTGAGGGAAGCTCTATGTTTGCATTCATCAAAAAGATATTCAGACGCTCAAAGAAAAAAGAGGCAGCCGCAATGGAAGAAAACAAAGTTGAATTTACAGCCCTGACACCGGAAAGAAACGAAGAACCGGAAGTTCCCGCCAGCCGGTATACTGAAGAATATGCCGAATTCAATGAACGCCAGCTCGCCAAAGGAGCTGAAAGAGTCGTTGAGCCTGAAGCAGAAGAAAGCCTTGAAGAGCAGATGCTCGCCGATCCGTTCGCCGATGTCGCTGCCCAGGATGAGGACGTGGATGTTCCCGCTCCTGCCGCTGAAGAACCGGCGGAAGAGGCAGCGCCTGTTGTCACCGAGGAGGAAATCCTGGCCGATCCGTTCGCTGATGTGGCGGCCCAGGACGAGGACCCTGAACAGTAATTCAGAAGAAGAGAGAAATCTCTTTTTCTTTTTGCCGAAACAAAAACCGGCTGATTTTCAACCGGCTCTGAATCTTGTTCCCACGGATTTTCCTTCGATCAGGTCATAGAGCAGGGAAGGGTTGGATCCGTTGATGACATATGTGTCGATGCCCTGGGCTGTGGCCAGGTCTGCCGCCTGCAGCTTGGTGCGCATGCCGCCGGTGCCCCTGCGGCTGCCGGCACCGCCTGCCAGCTCGTAGGTTTCATCGGTGATTTCAGTGATTTCACTGATCAGCTTCGCGTTCTTGTACAGGCGCGGGTCGCGGTCATAGAAACCGTCGATGTCGGAGAGGATGATCAGCTTGTCAGCCTGGCAGAGAATTGACACGACCGCGCTCAGCATGTCGTTGTCGCCGAAGAGCTTTTCCTCGGATTCGATTTCCGTATAGCTGACCGAGTCGTTCTCGTTGACGATCGGGATGACATTCTGTTCAAGCAGGGCGCCGAATGTATTGGCGAGATTTTCTTTTTTCACTTCCTGGCGGATATCTTCCGCGTTAAGAAGAATCTGGGCGACAGTCTTGCCGTATTCGCCGAAGAACTTGTCATACAGGAACATGTTCTCACACTGGCCGACAGCGGCAGCTGCCTGCTTCATGCGCATTTCCTTCGGCTTGCCCGGCAGGTGCATCTTGTTGGCGCCGACCGCGATCGCACCGCTTGAAACAAGAATGACTTCATTCCCCATGTTCTGGATATCGGACAGCACTCTTGAAAGCAGTTCGATTCTCCGCAGGTTGGAACAGCCGTTCTCATTTGTCAGTGTGGATGTGCCTACCTTGACGACAATCCTGTTTTTCCGCTGGGACATAAACGTATACCTCGCTCACATTGTATAGATTTTAGCATACTCGCAACTGCTTGTAAGAACAAAACGTGCCGCATGGTAATATATTGCCATGCGGAAAATACTTTTTGCCCTGCGGGACATCCCGGCTGATCCTGATTACAGCCTGTATCTTGACACGGTCAGAAAGCGCGGCTTCACTGTTGTAGACGCCAGGCAGGAAAGCCTGCTTTTAAGAGCGGACGCCGTTCTGGTTTACGGAAACGGAAAAGAGCTGAGTCAGGAAGAAAGGGAATTTCTTGCCCTGGCAGTGAACAGGAATATCCCGGCTGTATGCATCCGGTATGATGATTTTACGGATGAGATGAAATCACTTCTCTCATCCGCGGAAGTCCTGGACGCCGGCAGGATCAGCTTTGAGCAGCTGTCATCACTGATCAGCGAAAGACAGCAGGACATCTATGCCGCAAAAGAGGAAGTGCGCAAAGGCGGCCGCTGGATCAATTTCCTTTTTCTGGTCATGACGGCGCTGCTGGTATTCTTCCTGCTTTTCAAAATCACGCAGTTTTCAGCTGAAAGGGAAGAAAAGCTGACGGACGAGGAGGAACGGATTTCGCAGCTGGTGCGCAATGCGGTTGTCAAAGTCTATTCCGTCGGCACGATGAATGAAGAATCCTGGCGCGGCAGTGGCTTTGCGGTTTCAAAGGACGGCTGGATCGTCACCAACGCCCATGTCGTGGACCACGCGGCCGTCAGCTATAAAGTCGTTTACCGTGAGCAGGTTTACAATGCCGAAGTGGCCGCCGTCTCGGATGAGCAGGACATCGCCCTGGTCAGGGTGGACGCGGTTCTGCATAATACTCTTGTCTTTGAGGAGGAAAAGCCGCAGAAGGGGGATACCCTGTATGCCGTCGGCTATCCGGGCTCGCAGAAGCTGACAGTGGTCAGCGGCACATATGACGGCACGGTTTCTTCCATGCCAGGCACCCGCTATACCGGGATCCGGATGCCGCTGAAGGCGGGCATATCGGGCTCGCCGGTCGTCAATGAACAGGGCCGGGTGACGGGGATCGCCTCGGCGGTCTCGCGGACCGATGAAAATGAGGCCTGGATGGTGGACGGGCAGGATGTGAAGGATTTTCTGAAGGATTATATTTTCCTGCATGATTGATTTTTCTTGTATTCTTGGTGAAACAAGTATACTTTTGTTTTCAGAAAGAAGGTTTCAGATATGGAAATGAAGATGGAAATGATCCGTGAGCTGCCCAATCCGTCGGCGCTCAAATCCCTGTTCCCCGTCAGTGAGCAGATCAGGGCGGTCAAGGAAAAAAGAGACCGGGAAATCGAAGCGATCTTCAAAGGGGAGGACAGACGGCTGATTCTTGTCATCGGCCCGTGCTCCGCCGACCGTGAGGACGCTGTCCTGGAATATATGGAAAGACTGGCCGGCCTGCAGGAAAAGGTGAAGGACAGGCTCTTCTTCATTCCCCGCGTCTATACAAACAAACCCAGAACCAAAGGCACAGGATATAAAGGCATGCTGCACCAGCCGGACCCGCACAAGGATGAGGACATGCTGGCGGGCATCATCGCCATCCGCCAGCTTCACGCCGATGTCGTCGCGAAAACCGGCTTTACCTGTGCGGAAGAGATGCTGTATCCGGAAAACCACGCGTATCTTTCGGACCTGTTAAGCTATGTCGCTGTCGGCGCCCGCAGCGTGGAGGACCAGCAGCACCGC
>JAUNJW010000220.1 GCA_030533035.1 Erysipelotrichaceae bacterium | reverse complement strand
AGTACGGCTGGGGCAATATCACCGCTGAGGAAATGGTCAGAAGATTCTGGGAAACAGCTGTCAGAGGCGGCTATCCCGGACACGGTGAAACATATCTCAATGATGAAAACGTCATCTGGTGGTCCCATGGCGGAGCACTCAGGGGCGAGAGCTGGAAGCGTGCCGGCTTCCTGCTGGATATCCTGAAGGAAGTTCCGGGCAGCGGACTTGCCCAGGCCGACATGGAATGGGACAGCGTCTGCGGCGTACCGGAGACAGAATGGTTCGAGGCAGTCAAGAGCCAGTATATCTTCTACTACAGCTTCATGCGTCCTTCCTTCCGTGATTTCCACATTGACGATGAAACAGACTTCATTGCCGAAGTCATCGACACCTGGAACATGACAATCCGCAGGGCCGGCATCCACAAGGGCGCCTTCCGGATCAGCCTGCCGGCAAAGCAGTACATGGCAATCCGCCTCCGCAGGCCGACAGAAGAGGATTATCTCAACCCGGTTGATGAAGAACCGGAGATCGAGGAAGTCGCTCAGGAAGAAGAGCTGACTGAAGTTGACGAGGCATTCGAAGCTCTTGAAACCGTTGATGATACACCGGCTGAAGAAGAGGAAGCCATCGAAGATGCTGAAATCCCTGTCGCTGATTCTGATGATCTGACCGAACTCGAGCAGGAGCTGATCGAGGAAGACTCTGATTTCAACCTTGACCACACAGCGTTCCGCATCGGCGAGGATGAGACAGAGGAAGAGATCGTCCTTGAGGAAGAACCCCGGGAAGAACTCGAAGACACCCAGGAAACTGAGCCGCCTGCATATGTATACAAGCACGCAGCCCAGGAAAAATTCGCTGAAAATGTCGATGAGGAAATTCCTGAGTATACAGTCCCCGATGAGGAAGACACAGGGCCCGTCCTTGTTGAGGATGACCCGGTGATCATCGAGGATGAGAACACAGACCCTGACCTTGAGGAACTCCCCCGGGAAGTGGAGGAGCTCCCTGACATCGTCAGCGGCGCAATCGATGTTGTCGACGGCTATGACGACAGAGTCCCGGAAGTCAGCACAGATGATGACGACGTCCTGGATTCCCTGATTGACGAGGCTGAAAAGACTCTCGACATCCCGATCGTCGGCTTCAGAAAAGAAGACTGAATCACCCTGAGGAGCACAGCCGTGCTCCTTTTTTTCGTGGGACTGATTCAGTTCAGGACAGCTTCTGCGGCGCCCTGACCGCGTCAATCACCCCGATCAAAGAGCAGGTCGTGCTCCGGATGACGGCCAGTGATTCCCGGAGAATATCCAGGTCCCTGTTTTCTGACCAGGCCGCGATATAGCCGAAGGAATAGGAGGATGTGTCGATGCCATAATAAGCGCAGACTGCATAGGCGATGCTTTCCGCTTCGATTTCGCGGCGGATCCGGTCGGCGCGGGCACACGAATTATTTTCCGTATGGAGAAGGGCGTGGGCAATTTCGTGCAGAAGGGTCCTGGAGCTCTGGGCCGGTGACATGCCTTTGCGGATGGTGATATCCCCCTCAAGCGGCCGGAAATAACCGTTGACGCCCTCAGGCGTTTTGCGGAAATAGACCGGCACCGGCGAGGCGAGCAGGAGCGCCTGCAGAAACATCGGATCGCATTCGGCGTGATCCGGCGGGCAGACAAGCTCAATATCCAGCGGTCTGCCGTCAGTTTGGGAGATGTCAAAGACGGTTCCTGTGCGCCAGCCGGTGATTTCCGTCTCATCCTCCTCATTTTTCCCGCGCAGCGGCACCAGGATGCGGATTCCTTTTTCGCCTTTGCGGACATATCTTGAAAATTCGTTCTGCCAGAACCGGTAGCCGCCGATCATCGTGGCGTCCGGTTTCTGCATGTAGATCAGCAGGGTGTTTCTGTAACTGTATCTGTGGAATCTTGCCAGGACATTCAGGTAGTCTTTCCATGCTTTTGAACTGTAGACGTCCCTGACGCCTGTTTCCAGCCGCATCAGAATTCTCTGCGCGGACTGTGAGTCTGTCATGGTCATCATGTACCTCCTGGAACCTATATTCACAGAAAGAACCGGACTTCCGCGTGATCGCTTTGGTTTTCTTTTCCGGCCGGCATGGTATAATTTCCGTATACCAGGAGGTAAAAATGGAACAGCTTGAATTTAAGTTTGATACACAGCTTCTGATTGACGGTCACGATCTCGATGAAGACGTGATCCACGATTATATTCTTGAACACTTCAAAGGCGACTGTCTCCTTGTTGTCGGTGATGACACACTGATCAAGATTCACTTCCACACAAATGAACCGTGGCTTGTCCTGGAATACGGCCAGTCCATCGGCGACATCTACGACGTGGTTGTTGAAAACATGCAGAGGCAGGAGGAAGGCCTTCAGGGCTGAAGCCGGACACGGTCCCCTATGGGGACCTTTTTTTATGCCATTTTTATTCCGCTTAACGGATTTTAATGCCGTTTTAAGCCCGCTTCAGCGACAATTTTTTCAAGGAGAAAGAGTATGTGGCTAAAACTGCGGGTGTTTTTTCAGGATCACGCGTCTTCATTCAGAACAATTATTCTCGGTTTTGCGCTGCTGATCCTGACCGGCGCGGTGCTTTTAAGCCTGCCTTACGCGTCAGCTGACGGGGTGCCTGTCAGTTTTCTGGACGCCCTGTTCACCAGCACGTCGGCTTCCTGTGTTACGGGCCTGGTCCTGTTTGACACATATACACAATGGTCGCTGTTCGGCAGAATCATAATACTCATCCTGATCCAGATCGGCGGTCTCGGCGTGGTGACCATGATCATCGTGACGCTGGTGCTGACCGGCAAACGGATCGGCATCATGTCGCGTCTGACGATGCAGGACGCGGTTTCAGCCCACCAGACCGGGGGTATTATCCGCTTCACACTGTTCTTCCTTACCGGGACATTCCTGATGGAAGGGATCGGGGCGATTCTGCTCTGTCCGGCATTCATCCGTGATTTCGGCGCCGCAAAAGGAATCGGCTTTGCGGTGTTCCATTCAATTTCAGCTTTCTGCAACGCCGGCTTTGACCTGATGGGAGTCAAGGCGCCGTTTGCCTCGCTGACCATGTATTCGGGCTCAGTTCTGGTCAATCTTGTCATAGCCATGCTGATAATTACCGGCGGCATCGGTTTCGCCACATGGCGCGACCTGCTGGACGCCCGCTTCCATTTCCGCCGTCTGCGGCTGCAGTCAAAGATCATCCTGTCAACTTCTGCGATCCTGATTGTCCTGCCGTTTATCTTCTTCTGGCTTTTTGAATTCAGCGCCTTCAGCGGCAAGGAAAGATTCCTGCTGTCGCTGTTTCAGACAGTCACGCCGCGTACAGCCGGCTTCAGCACATTTGACTACGGGAAGATGAGTGAAAGCGGACAGCTGTTCACGATCATCCTGATGATGACCGGCGGCGCCCCGGGATCAACGGCCGGCGGTATGAAAGTAACCACGCTGGCGGCTGTCATACTCTGCGCCAGGGCAGGCCTGCGGCGGAATTCCGACATTACCTGCTGGCGGCGGCGCATTGAAGAGGACACGGTGCGCAGTGCCGTAACGATCATGACGGTTTATATCCTGCAGCTGCTGGCAGGATCGGTGATTCTTTCAATCTATGAACAGCTGCCGCTGCTGCCATGCATGTTCGAATGCGCTTCGGCGCTTGGCACAGTCGGTCTGACAACCGGCATCACACCGGGACTTCACACACTATCAAAACTCGTACTCACCGGTTTCATGTTCTTCGGCAGAGTAGGCGGTCTGACCATTGCCTATGCGATGGTGGCGGGACGCATGCCGCTGAACCGCAGATATCCGGCAGAAAAACTGACAGTAGGTTAGGAGGCAGATATGAAAAATATTCTGGTTATCGGAACAGGCCGTTTCGGCCGTTACACAATTCTCAAGCTGCATGAGCTGGGCCACCAGATCGTTGCCATCGACAAGGATGAAAAGATAATCAACCGCATTCTGCCGCTGGTCACTGACGCCCAGATCGGTGACAGCACCAA
>JAUNJW010000219.1 GCA_030533035.1 Erysipelotrichaceae bacterium | reverse complement strand
AAGGAAAGAACTGGGAAGAGATCATCTTCCAGTCCATGCACCACCAGTTTGTGGCGTCCGCACTTGCGACAAAGTACATCCATGAAGTGGAACCGGAAGGCAAGGTGGGCTGTATGCTTACCAAACTGACATATTATCCGTACACATGCAAACCGGAAGATGTCCTGGAAGCACAGCAGAGAATGAGAAGCACATACTGCTATTCCGACACACAGGTATTCGGGGAATATCCGGCATACCTGCTGGCAAGATTCAGAAACCACGGACTGAATATTGTGATGGAAAAGGAAGACCTTGAAATCATGAAGGCATATCCGGTTGATTTCATTTCCTTCTCATACTATTCCTCAAGCTGTGTGGCGAAAGAAGTAGACGGTCTGGAAGTGACAGCGGGCAATACAGTGACAGCGATCAAGAATCCTTACCTGAAGGCAAGCGAATGGGGATGGCAGTCAGACCCGATCGGTTTAAGAGTATCGCTGGTGGATCTGTATGACAGATACAGAAAGCCGTTATTCATTGTCGAAAACGGACTTGGCGAGAAAGAGGAGCTGATTCCGGACGGAAAAGGATCCTATACAGTGGATGACCAGGGTCACATTGATTACTACAAGGGTCATTTCAAGGCGATGTATGATGCGATTGTGGAAGACGGCGTAGAACTGCTTGGATATACAACCTGGGCATGTATTGACCTTGTGTCGGAATCCACAAAGCAGATGACAAAGAGATACGGATTCATCTATGTCGACTGTGATGACTATGGAAACGGCACATTCAACCGTTACAGAAAGAAGTCATTCTGGTGGTACAAAGATGTCATCGCCTCCAACGGCGCATGTCTCTTTGAAGAAGAATAATACGATTATTTCCCTGGAAATGAAAATCAGCCGCAAGACAGCTGCGGCTGATTTTTTCATATTCAGTTTCTGCGGAAGAGTCTTGATTTTAAAAGACGTTCGTAAATCAAAGGAATCAGAACCATGCACATGATCATTGTCGGAATCATATACCAGGCATTGTATGTAAAGCTGCCCCACCATGGTGTCATCCAGTAAATGGTTCCGGCAACGACATGGATGGCAAGACGGATCAGATTTGTAACGGCAACGCCGCTGTAGAACTTTCCGTAATTCGGGAAAAGAGAAGCCAGGCCATAGACGCCGAAGGCAACCGGATATTCCATAATAAACTGAATTGCGATCTGCCACGGCGCGAAGCCGTCGGAGTTCTGGACGACATAGACCTTGCCGGTCATGAACATCATCAGAACCGCCACCAGGCAGACAAGTGTTCCTTTTTTCCATCCGAGATGATAGGAGCACAGCAGCAGCGGAAGCACACCGAGGCCGAGCGAACCGCCCTGGGGCATCTGAAAAATGCCGATGACATTGGAAAGCCAGTCAAACACAAAGAACAGTGCAAGATACATGCCCATATAGGCAATGTCCCGGATCTGGTTGTTTTTCATAAAAAAATACACCTCCAATTTAACCAGAGGCGTAAAGAGTCTTTTGGAACTCCCTACGCTAGTATTACCTAGATCAGGTGATAAGGGTCTGTCTCAGTGCAATGCACACCCCTGTTCACGGATTTGATTATAGCACTTTAAAGTAAAAAGAGTAATCTTCAACTGATTACTCATAAGTATATTCTGTCAATACAAGCAGACGCCCGTCCTTGCCATAGCGGGCTGCGGAGGCGACGAGTCCTTTTCCGTTGTATGTAAACTCTGTGTGGCTTTCTTCATTGCCAGCGTCAGAGACATAGACGATTGTGCTCAGGCGGCCGTTTTCATCATAGGAAAGTTTATAATCATAGGCCAGCATTGTTCCTTCTGTTTCATCATGAACAGATACCACGGTATTGTTGCCTTCGGCGTCATACTTGAATTCCACTGTCATGACAGTTACCGCATCGGCGGTTTTCTTTTCACCGCTGTAGCGCAGGATCCTGTCAATCTTTCCATCCTTATAAATATAATCGGTGTAATACCCGTTGCCGATCTTTGCGATCCGCTCGCCGCTTTTTGCGTAGCGGTATGTATAAGTCAGGGCGCCGGATTTGTTTCCTTCTGAATCAAGTGTATAGGATGTGCACTTGTTATCAGAGCCTTCCCATTCCACAACACCGGATGTCTGCGGCTCTCCCACCGCCTCCTTGAGAGCTTCAGCGTCTTCATAGGTTTCTTCCCCGGCTACATACATAAGCTGGGTGCGCTTTGAAAAGCCCGCCTTGCGGAAGAGATCTTCATATGTATAGTAAGGTTCTGCTGTGTTGGCTGTGTTTCTTTTTGAACATCCGCCCAGGAAGACACACAGGACTATCAGAAGAGCACTCATTACTCTGACATAACTTTTTTTCATGACATTCACCTGTATTGAATTCTACACAATTCTACCTTTTTGCACAGTGTGCCGCAATCGAAAATCTCCCCGGCAGTTTTAAGAAAGCGGATTCTTACAGGTTTTTTCATAAGGATTTCCTCATTTGTCACAGATGTCACAAAAGGAAAACAGCCGGAATTCCCGCGTAAAACAGGTTTCCGGCTGTCATATATCTTCATTGTCTTATCTTTGGATCCATTCAGCCGGCAGGTCTTTGAAACTCGCCAGTTCAATGTTGTTTTCCTTCACCCAGTTCTTTACTGCATCGCTGGTCATGCATTCAAGATCCTTCACTCTGCATGTGGAGAAACTTGTCAGTTTAAACAGATCGGCATCCGCGTAGCCGCAGTGGGAAACGATATAACCGTATTCCTGGTTCAGGATTCCGCCTTTGTCTTCGGTGATATATGTGATGGGATCCTCATTCAGCTGCGCTTCCGGACCGCCCCAGACATACCAGCCCATGCCGGCTTCCTTCACTTCCGGTCTGTCCATGAAGGCGACGGAACAGAGAATACCGTATTCCTTTGCCAGTGTTCTTGTGACTTCGTCGGTTGTGGCTGTGCCATAGGCATGATTGTGGATGTAGTCAGGTTTGTGGCCGACCAGTTCGATATATCTTTCGATCTGCGCCTTGAATTCCGCGTAGAGTTCATCTCTGTGGGCAGCCAGATGGTCGTGGTTGTTTTCCTCTGTATCCAGGGCTCTGTTTTCTTTTGAACCCAGGAACATGCCGTCTTCATGGGTCAGGGTCGGCAGTTTCTCATGACCGAGACTGGAAGGTCCCGTGGAGGCGTTGAGGTCAATGCCGAAGGCGATCTGGTCCAGATACGGTCTGATCCATTCAACACATTCTTCAATCCAGGGCATGTTGGCAAACATGCCGGTGTTTCTGACAACACCATTTTTAATTCCATGGATGCAGCCGAGGGAAACTGCTCTTGTGATTCCGTAATCATCGCTCTGTACAAGTAATTTCATTCTGTTTTCTCACTTTCTTTTATGAAAAAGGAGGAAGGTTTCCCCTCCTCCGCCATGTTTTGGTTATTCAGCTGCTGTTTCGTTTTCTTTTTCGAGCATCTGCTTGTCATATGCCTTTACGAAAGGTACATACGCCAGGACGATGATGGCGAACAGGACACAGCCCCAGATCAGGCCGCGGACACCATAGTTCATCGTGTTTCCGACAAAGAACGGCAGGTTGGCCGCGTTCTGACCGCCGGTTGCGTTGGAATAGCCGAGAAGACCGATCAGCTTCAGAAGATGTGTTCCGAAGATGGAGACAGTCGGAGCGATGAGAACCCAGGGGATGAAGAAGATCGGGTTCAGAATCATCGGGAAGCCAAAGTAGACAGGTTCATCAACACCGAAGAATGCCGGCAGGAAACCGAGTCTTGCGATGGACTTGTTGGATTCAGATTTGCATACAAGCAGCGCCGCGATGATCATCGGAATGGAGCCGCTGCCATAGCTTAATGCATCACCGACAAACATGTGGGGCAGAGGCTGGCCGGCCTGGTAAGCTGCCATGTTTTCCATCTGCAGCTGCATGAAGAGCATCATGATGATCGGTCCGACTGTCATGCCGCCGTGGATACCGCAGAACCAGAGACCATACAGAACGACCTGCAGGATCCAGA
>JAUNJW010000029.1 GCA_030533035.1 Erysipelotrichaceae bacterium | reverse complement strand
CCAGGGCAAGAAGCTTTCCTTTGAGGAAGGTGTTGATTCCTATGTGCCTTATGCAGGCATGTTAAAGGACAACGTTGCCATGACTACCCTCAAGGTCAAGAGCACCATGTGCAACTGCGGCGCCCTGACAATCCCCGAACTGCAGCAGAAGGCCAAGCTGACTCTGGTATCCGCGACCTCCATCGTTGAGGGCGGCGCCCACGACGTCCAGGTCAAAAACAGCGGCGAAAGCATTAAATAATCAACCGGAAATATCATGAAAGCCGTCAGGAATTCACCGGCGGCTTTTTTGTATCTGTATACATGCATGTATCCGGAATCCTGCCGCTTGAACATACTCTTTTCAGTGGAATTTTTAACCGCATCCGGCCTGTTTCCGCAGAAGTGATTCAGTTTCTGTTAAGATTTCCGCAAGATTGCAAAATCATCTTGAATCCATATGACAAAATGGCTTTTAATTAAGTTGAATTCAGTCATCCTGACGTAAGGGAATGGAGAAGACTATGAGAAAACATAATCCGGCAGAACTCTTCAGAAGAGCATTTTCTCTTTTCACAGCAGTTTCAGCGGCTTCCGTATGCCTTGGAGGCCTGCAGGTATACGCGTCTGACGCACCGCTTGAAATCACAGTCCAGCCACAGGACGCTGAAGTCAGCTATCCTGACGGCGCAGAATTCCATGTGGAGGTCTCCCAGCCTGAAAATGTCAGTTCCTATCAGTGGGAAGTGACGGACGGCTATAACGTGTTTGTGCTCAAAGGATCTTCAGCTTCGACCGATACCCTGGTGGTGCCGAGTACGACCCAGGATGATCCCGAGCTTGTATTCCACTGCATCATCACGGATATTTTCGGAAATACGACCGTTTCCAGGGAAGCCCATCTGACCAAGAATAACAACGAGGAGGACAAGACAGTTCTCTTTGTCGGCGATTATGCGGTGGAACCGGGCGAGGCGCTGGATGTCTCTGAAACCGGCATGGGCAGCGGCAGGATCATCTTTGACCGCAACGGCTATGATATCACGCTGAATCATGTGACCATCGACAACACTGTCATGACCTATGACCGCCAGATTGCGCCGTCGCTCGGGTTCCTGCTGGAAAGAAGGAACAGTGAAGTTGATGAGTATTACTTCCATCTTGACGGCGACTGCCATCTCACCAATACATTTTTTGACACCGACTACAACAACGGCGGCGTTACGTTCAACGCTTACTTCGCATCCAAGGACAAGAACAATCATCCTGCCGTTGTGATTGACGGCGACGGCACCCTTTATATCAAAGGCGGCTCCAATTATATCTACACCGACGGCGAGCTGGATCTTTACACCGATGTGGTCGGTGAAACAGGCGGGGATTTCTTCACGGACGGCATCACATGCCATAATCTCTATGTCGAAAAAGACACATCCCTGACACTGAACGTCAACGGAACAGCGATCCATACAGAAGGCGATCTGTATACATATGAGAATGCGGTGCTTGATATCAAATCGACGCCGGCCCGCGTCTCAGTCGGACCGACAGTCAAGGACATCAGCTTCATCATGGGCTCCGTCCATTCCGTCGGCTCAAAGATCAATATCAGCGTCTACGGCGATCCGGACAGATTTGTTCCGTACGGGCAGTATCTGATGATGGCCAACGCCATCGGCTTAAACGGCACCGGCGCCATATACGCGGACGGTACCGAGATCACCATAGAAATGACGGCCGGGGAAAGCGAAGAACCGTTTGCCGGCAATTTCGGCGGCATTTCCGGCGCTGAAACCGGCAATACCCTGGATCTGGCCAAAGGTTCGAAAGTAAACATCAAAATCGACGCGCCGCAGGTCAGCGGCTGCTCAGCGGTAAATCTCGGCGGCAAGATTATTCTTGAAAACGGCACGGAGTTAATCTCAGACGTCAACGGCGCCGGGGAAACCTTCGGCATGATTGCCGGCCTGAACCTGCAGATCAACGACGCTGTTCTCGACTCGAAAGTTGTTTCTTCTACGGGTGAGGCGGTTTATGGAGTTGTCTGCGGCGAAGCGGATATTGACCTGACGGAAAAGGAATCCTACTTCCATTCCGTGGCCGAGGGCGGCATTGCCTTCGCGGCGGATACCGGGGAAAGATCTGATGATGAGATTCCTTTTGAAGAGGGCTATGAACCGCAGGTGATCAAGTTCTCCGGCAAGGCGGCTGTTGTCACACCGGCAAAGAATGTCATTTCTGTCCACGGCGTACCGGGGTACGGTTCATTGATCAGAGCTGAGACGGTATTTGACAAGGCAGACACATCAAAGCCTGCTTCTGAAGTCATGATCGGAATTCCTGAATCAGGCGGCGCTGTGATATACGGCATTCTGGCCGCTGCAGCACTGGCTGGCGCCGTGTTTATCTTCCTGCGCAGGGGAAAGAAGCAGGAACAGTAAATATGTGACATAACCGGGGTGTTCCCCGGTTTTCCATTATAATGAAGGCAGGTATGACAGCAGTCCCGTGGATCCACAGACGCGGCAGAAGCTCATGGAGTGAGATATCCTTCAGAACGTTCATCACGGAACAGCCTTACAGCTGTGAAATGCTGAAAGAGGATCTGGAGGCAGCCGGTATAGAGATAAAAGAAATCCATCAGGTGAACAGTGAAAACGCCTGTGAGTTTTCCTGTGTTTTTATGGAACAGTCTTTTACCGCAGGCATTGAGGAAAACCGGAACGGCAGCCGGATCATCTTTGAAGCGGATCTTCTGCTGTTAAGGAATGTGCTGAATGCCCTCGGCGTGTCAGCGGCGGAATGTTATTAAAAGAGAAGCCGCAGCTTCTCAGTGTGATTTTCTGTATTCTTTCATCCGTATTTTCAGATCATGGAAAACCGCATCCTCACCGCGGTTTTTGATGTCAGTGAGTATTTCTTCGAGATCCTTCGCGGTCTTTTCGTGCATATATTTCCGGTCCGGCCGGGAAAGAAAGTATTCCAGGGCGGAAGCCTGCGTATAATTTTCCTTCTGGTAGACTTTGCAGGCGGCGACCCGGTCGCAGACCATTTCGATCAGAAAGGGCAGGGGCATTTCCTGGGGAACCCATTCGCCGTTGATCATGTCATACCAGTATTCCCAGTGATGGCGGTTCCTTCCCTTGTGGTGCAGCCAGCCTGCCGAGAAACCGAAGTGCTCCTTTTCATACATATAAGGGGACCTGGTTCCCTGGAAATATTTCACCGATACATGGAATTCCGGCCAGCTGTATTTGGAAAGGTCATGGGTCAGGCCCTGCCCGTACAGGCCGCAGGCGAAACAGTTTTTCATGACTTCAAAGCGGTGCCGGTTCACAGTGTCAAAATGTGCTTTCAGGCGCTTGAAATAAGGCAGTTTTGTCGTATCATTGTCCATGTTGAATATTTTAGCAGAGAAATAATGCTTATGATACAATATCGAGGGAGAACCAACCATATGAACCGACATGAACAAAGAGAAAGAGCCATGGTCACCGTCTACCAGTACCTCCTGGTTCCGCGTGACGTCAATGAGCTTATTGAAAATGAATATGATATGAAACCGGAGGAGATTGACCCGTATTTCCGGGATGTGATCAATACCGCCATCGCCAATACAGAGCGCTACAGCGGCTATATCACCAATGTCCTCAAGGAAGGCTGGTCTTTTGACCGTCTCGGTTATATTGAAAGAGCTATTCTTCTCAACGGCTGTGCCGAATTTGACCTCAAAACAATCGAAGCGCCTGTCATTATCGACGAATCGGTTGAAATGGCAAAAAAGTACTGCGATGAGGATACATACAAGCTGATCAACAGTGTCCTCGATATTATATGAGTGAAAGAAGGGTTGTCAGTGTTTCCAGGCTGCTCAGCTACATCCGGACTTCGATGGAAAGCGATCCTGTGCTGTCCGGTGTACTGGTGGAAGGGGAGATCTCCAACCTGCGCCAGCCCTACAGCGGGCACTGGTATTTTTCACTGAAAGACAGCAGTTCCGCAATGAACTGCGTGATGTTTGCCTCCAGCAACCGCAATGTCCGCTTTGAAGTAAAAAACGGCACCAAAGTTGTTGTCAGGGGCAATGTCAGCATCTATCCCGCCCAGGGTTCGCTGCAGCTGGTCGTAACCGGTATGAAGCCGGCCGGGATCGGCGATCTTTACCAGCAGCTGGAACTGCTCAAAAAAAAGCTGGCCGCGGAGGGTCTGTTCGATCAGGCTCATAAAAAACAGCTGCCGCTGTATCCTTCGGATATTGCCCTGGTCACCGGAAACAACACCGCAGCCAGGGAGGATGTCCTGATTACGGTGCGCAAACGCTGGCCCGTCACAAAAATCACGGAATATCCCTGTCCTGTTCAGGGAATGGACGCCCCGCCGAAAATCATCGAAGCTCTTAAGAGGGCCGACATGGGCGGCCATCAGCTGATCATGCTGGTGCGCGGCGGCGGATCCATAGAAGATTTATGGTGTTTCAATGACGAAGCACTGGCCCGCTTTATTTACGCAATGAATACACCTGTCATCACCGGCATCGGCCATGAGATCGATTTCACCCTGGCTGATTTTACGGCGGATGTCAGAGCCAATACACCGACCGGCGCGGTGGAAACAGCTTTGCCGGATATCAATGAGGTGCTTCAGGACCTTGCCGGCAGGAAAGCAAGAATCAAGAATGCTGCCGCGCGCCGTCTTTCCTATGAGAGACAGCGGCTTGACAGATATGCCTCACATCCGGTGATCCGCAATCCGCAGCGGCTTTACAGCGACTGGGCCATGCGTCTGGACACACTGCGCGAGAAGCTCATGCATACGGAATCGCTGACGGTAAGAAAGCGGACGCTTTTCCATGAGACAGCGACCCGTTTTACCGGCCAGATCACCGGCTATACAAGAAAAATGGACAGCCGTATCAGCAATGACAGGCTGCGGCTGGCAATGGGGATGAAACAGATCCTTGCCGGTTATGAAAAAGAAAGCAATGCCCTGAAAGACAGTCTGGACAATAGTATTGCGGCGGCTTATGAAAGCAGGACGAACCGGCTCAGCCGTTCGGCGGCGCTGCTCGACGCGTATTCACCGCTCAAGGTGCTGGCCCGCGGCTACAGCATTGCAATGAAAGATTCAAAGACAGTCCGCAGCGTCCATGACGTGGACGTCAGCGACATGATAGACATCCGGGTGACAGACGGCCTGATCAGGGCGGCGGTTGACCGGACGGAGGAAACAGATGGCACAGGCAAAGAAAGAAATGACATTTGAACAGTCGATGGCCAGACTGGAGGAAATCGTCCGCCAGCTGGAGGCAAATGAAAAGCCTCTTGATGAAACGATCGGTCTTTTTGAAGAAGGCCTGAAGCTGGTTCACGACTGTGATCAGACACTCAGGAATTTTGAAAAACAGGTCAGCGACCTGCTGGCTAAAAACGGCGGTGACAGCAATGCAGAGATTTGAGGAACTGCTTGAGGGCAAAATTGATCTTCTTCCCGAAAGCCGTGTGCGCGAAGCCATGCGGTATTCGCTGATGGCCGGCGGCAAACGCATCCGCCCGGCCCTGCTTTATACCGCCCTGAAAGGCTATGGCATTGAAGAAGAAAAAGGCGACAGTTTTGCCAGCGCGATCGAAATGATTCACACATATTCGCTTATTCATGATGACCTGCCGGCGATGGACAACGACGATCTGAGAAGGGGCAGACCGACGTGCCACCGCCAGTTTGACGAAGCAACGGCAATTCTTGCCGGCGACGGCCTGCTGACATATGCCTTTGAGACTGCTCTCAAGGCTGACGCGGACGACGCTGTCAGAGTCAGCGGAGCCCGCATTCTTGCGGAAATGGCCGGCAGCGGCGGCATGGTTCTCGGACAGGATCTCGACATGGGAGAAGTCAGCGGGGTAACAGGCTGGGAAGATCTCAAAAAGGTTCACCGCTACAAAACCGGCTGTCTGCTCAGCGCGCCGCTGATGATCGCGTGCTGGATCGCAGGCCATTCCGAAGATGAGGAAAAATGGCATCAGGTCGGGGAAAAGCTCGGTCTTGCCTTCCAGATCCAGGATGACATCATGGATGTCCGCCTGACACCGGAAGAGTTCGGCAAAAGCACCTCCGATTCCAATAATGACAAAGTGACAAGCGTCACTCTTCTGGGGATAGAAGAAGCGGAAGCACTGATGAACCGGCTGTATGGGGAATGCATCCGGGAAACCGAAACATTCAGCGGCTTTGATTCCGCGGCAATGAAGGAACTGATCACAGGCATTCAGAACCGCACGAAGTAGGAGGCCCACATGGATCTGAGCACCATCAAGAATCCGGATTTTCTCAAGTTCATGACCATTCACGAAATGGAAGAACTTTCAGCTGAAATCAGGGAATTCCTGATCAGCAATATTTCAAAAACCGGCGGTCATCTCGCCAGCAATCTCGGGGTTGTTGAACTGACGATCGCTCTTCATTATGTTTTCAGCACACCTTCCGACAAGGTGTTCTTTGACGTCGGCCACCAGTGCTATACACATAAGATCCTGACCGGCAGGGCGGACCAGTTCCCGAAGCTGCGCCAGTACAAAGGCCTTTCCGGATTCCAGAAAAGATGTGAAAGCGAGCATGACGTCTGGGAAGCGGGGCATTCCTCAACTTCTCTTTCAGCCGCGCTCGGCATGGCTGTTGCCAGGGATCTGAACAATGAGACATACCAGGTTGTCCCGGTCATCGGCGACGGCGCTCTCTCCAGCGGCATGGCCCTGGAAGCCCTCAATGAAATCGGCAGCGAACGGAAGAACATGGTCATTGTTTTCAATGACAACAAAATGTCCATTTCCAGAAATGTCGGCGCCCTGACTTCCGGTTTCTCGAGACTCAGAAGCTCGAAGACCTATACGAAAATCAAGGCCAACATGAAGAAGAACCTGCGGACCAATTCCTTCGGCGCTTCTGTCTACAACGGCCTCAAGGCGTTCAAGGACACAGTCAGGGACGCGGTGATTGACGGCGGTGTGTTTGAAGAATTCAATATCGACTACATCGGTCCGGTTGACGGCCACAACCTCCATGATCTGATCCAGGTACTGCGGGCGGCTGCCCAGCATGACGGCCCGATTGTTGTCCATGTCATCACCCAGAAGGGAAGAGGCTATATCCCCTGCGAAGCTGACCGCGAAGGATTATGGCACGGCGTCGGCCCGTTCGATGTCAAGACCGGCAAGCCGCTGGTTTCCATCCCCGAAGGCTGGAAGTCCTGGAGCGGCATGATCGCGGATGAACTCTGCGATATGGCTGAAACAAACCAGGATATCATCGCGATCACACCGGCCATGGTGACCGGATCCTGCCTGAACAGATTCTTTGCCCGCTATCCGAAACGGTCTTTTGACTGCGGAATTGCCGAAGAACACGCCACCACATTCGCGGCCGGCCTTGCCATCAGCGGCAAGCGTCCGTTCCTGGAAATCTACAGTTCATTCCTGCAGCGGGCCTATGACCAGATCAACCATGACATCTGCCGCATGGATCTGCCGGTTGTCATCGGCATTGACCATGCCGGCCTTGTCGGCGATGACGGCGAAACCCACCACGGAGTTTTTGATCCGGGAATTCTCAGACCGATTCCCAACCTGATCATAGCCCAGCCGGCTGATGCCCAGGACGCCAGGGATATTCTTGCCTGCGCCTTTGCGCAGAATCATCCGTTCGCGATCCGCTTCCCCAAGGGAAAGATCAAAACCTCGGATCTGTGTGAAGCCCGGCCGGTCGAAATCGGTTCCTGGACTTTATTCAATGACAAAGAGGAAAACAGAGTCTGCATCCTGACATACGGCGACCTGGTGGAACCTGTCTGTGAAAAAGTACGGGTGAATGATCTGCCTGTCACGGTAGTCAACTGCCGTTTCCTCAAGCCGCTTGACACTTCTCTGATCGAACGGCTGGCGGGTGAAGGAAAGAAACTGATCGTCTATGAATCCGACATGAAAGCCGGCGGCCTTTCCAGCGCAATTCTTGAATACGCAAATGATGAAAAAATCACTCTGAATCTGAGGAGATTCGGCATCGGCGATGAATATATCGGACAGGGCAGCATCAACCAGCTCAGAAAGGAAATTCACATCGATCTTTCCGCCGTGATCAACGAGGCGCTGAAAGAAAGCTGAATCAGACAGGATATTTGATATGATCAGAAACCTATACATCCGGAATTTTGTCCTGATCGATGAAGTGAATCTTGAATTTGAAAAAGGATTCAGTTCATTTACCGGCGAAACAGGCGCCGGCAAATCGATCATGATTGACGCAATTTCATTACTGGCAGCGGAGCGGGCAAGCTCCTCTTTTGTCATGAAAGGAAAGGAGAAGGCCGTCATTGAGGGAACATTTGACCTGAGTGACGATCCCCATGCCCTGAGTGTTCTGAAGGAAGCCGGATTTGAAGTTTCGGATGACGTCACATTTACCAGGGAAATCCTTTCTTCCGGCAAATCCAGCGCCCGGATCGACCACCGGATCGTGCCGCTGTCACTGCTGCGGGAAACCCTGAAATATGAAATTGACATCCATGGCCAGCGTGACAATGCCTATCTGCTCAACACCGCCAGCCATGAGCGTCTTCTCGACGAATTCCTGGATGACAGGGATCTTCTTGAACAGACAAAGGAAGCCTTTGACATCTATGACCGTCTGAAGGAAGAACGGGAACAGGCGCTGACGGAAACCTATAACGAAAATGATCTCGAATTCCTTAATTACCAGATCGATGAGATCCGTTCGGCAAAACTGCAGGAAGGGGAAGAAGAGGAACTCGCGGCAAAAGAAAAACAGTACCGCTCGATGAAGTCCTCACTGGAAAAGCTGACAGCGGTTTTTGAGCTTTATGACGAACAGATTTCCGGACCGTTCTATGAACTGATGAAAACGGTCGCCTCCATGCATACGGAAAAAGCGGATGAAATCAGCGAAACGGTTTCTGACAGCTATTACTCCCTCAACGATGCCGTGGAACAGCTGCGCGATTATTATGAGAGCTATGATTTCTCTGAAGAAGAAATCAACGCCATCGAAGAGCGTCTCTTTGAAATCCAGAGGCTGAAGAGAAAATACGGCCGGACAATTGAGATCATCAATGAAAAAGCGGATGAAATGGAAAGACAGGTGGAGATGATCACCCACCGGGCGGAATATCTTGAAAAGAAAAACAGGGAAGTCGAAGCGGCATACAGCGCATATCTCAAAAAAGCGCAGAAACTTTCGGATGTCCGCAGAAAACGCAGCCATGAGCTTGATGAGCTGATCCGCGCAAATCTGTGCGATCTCATGCTTGAAAATGCCCGCTTCAAAACTGAAATCACTGACCGCAGTGCTTCCCGTACCGGAATCGACCGGGTGGAATTCCTGATTTCAATGAACAGGGGAGAGGATCTCAAGCCGCTTTCCCTGACTGCCAGCGGCGGCGAACTGAGCCGGCTTATGCTCGGCCTCAAGGAAATCTTCACAAGACTTCAGGGAATCCAGACGGTTATCTTTGATGAAATCGACACCGGTGTTTCCGGCCCGGTCGCCACAGCGATCGGCCGCAAAATGAAATCACTGGCAAAGGACTGCCAGGTATTCTCGGTAACCCATCTGGCCCAGGTGGCCGCCTGCGCCGATATGCATTACCATGTGTCAAAATCATCTGACGATACCAACACAAGGACTGAGGTCCATCTGATGGATCCTCAGGAATTTACGGAACAGCTTGCCCTGATTGCCAGCGGTGAAATCACAAAATCATCCCTGGCGGCGGCACAGGAACTGATAGAAAGGAACCGCGGCTGATGGCCAGGGTCTATTTCCACATCGATCTCAACGCCTTCTTCGCCAGCGCGGAAATTCTCCTTGATCCCTCCCTGAAAGGCAAGCCGGTTGCGGTCAGCGGCGTCACCCGCCGTTCCGTCGTATCGACATGCAGCTATGAGGCAAGGAAATTCGGCGTTCATTCCGCCATGCCGATTACGGAAGCCATGCACAGATGCCGCGACCTGATTGTCATCAGCGGCCATTACAGCTGGTACCGTGAGCTCTCTGACCAGTTCATGTCGATTGTCCGGGAGTATACCGACATGATCGAACAGGCAAGCATAGATGAATGCTATGCCGACATGACGGAAGAGATCATGAAATATGAAAGGCCGCTGGACCTGGCATGGAAGCTGCAGCACCGCATCCTGGAAGAGACGGGAATTCCGTGTTCCATCGGGGTCGGTCCCAACATGTTCCTTGCCAAGATGGCCTCGGACATGAAAAAGCCGATGGGCATCACAGTTCTTAGAATCCGCGACGTCCCGGCCAAAATGTGGCCGCTGGAGATCAGTGAAATGCGCGGGATCGGCAGGCGCACGCTGCCGCTGATGGAAGAGCTGAACATCAAAACCATCGGAGATCTTGCAAATTACCCCGATCCGGCCGCTCTGAAGCCTGTTTTCGGGAAAAACACAGAAGATATCATTGCCCGGGCAAAGGGCATTGACGGCCGTCAGATTGTCTCAGAACGCGACTCCAAATCGATGGGTGTTTCGGAAACGCTGCTGGAAGATATCACTGACTATGATGAAATCCGCGGCCTGATCCGGCTGCTGTCCAGAAAACTGTCACAGCGTCTGCGTAAAGCCGACAAGGCCGGCTACAGGATCTCATTACGGATCTGCTATTACAACTTCCGCAACGCCGACCGCTCATTAAGGGCAAACGAACCACTCTGGCGGGCGGATGACCTGTTTGTTAAGGCAATGGAACTTTTTGATGAAAACTGGGATGAAGGCGAAGCAGTACGGCTGATCGGCATCTCCGTCTCCGATTTCACCAATGACGCCTTCTATGTTTCCCAGATGAACCTGTTTGATGAAAAAGAATATTCAAAGCAGGAACTGAAGGAAGTCATGGCGGATCTCAACCGCCGGATCGGCACCAGGGCATTTGTCAGGGCAAGTTCCCTGATTAACGGAGGCCGTCATGAAAACTGACAAAGCGCTGAAGGATTATCTTGTCAGGATCCGTGTCAACGAAGGCAAAAGCCCGCGGACAGTATCTTCCTATACCGAGGATCTGAAACAGTATTTCGCCTGGCTCGAAGAGCAGGGGATCGATGACACCGACGACATCACGCCGTATCTGATCCAGGACTTCATCATTGAAGGCAGCCGTGACAAAGCTTCCACAACACTGGCGAGAATGGCTGCCAGCATCCGCTCATTCCACCGTGACTATGCCTTCATGTATGACAAGGAGGATCCCTCCCGCAGCCTGACGGTATCCAGAGGGGTGGAAAGACTTCCCGTCTGGTGCACGGAGGAGGAAGTCGCCGCCCTGATGAACTCGTTTGACGGCAGCGATCCCACCCAGCTGATGCAGCATGCCCTGCTGGAAATGATCTACTCGTGCGGCCTGCGGGTTTCCGAAGTCACTTCCCTGACACTGGCCAGGGTGGATCTTGACTCGGCAAGGCTGAGGGTTCTGGGAAAAGGGGACAAGGAAAGAATTGTCCCGGTTGCCCGGGGTTCCATTCCTCTTCTGAAGCAGTACCGCGATGTTGTGCGGCCGCTGTTTATGAAGAAAAAGACACAGCTGTTCTTCATCAACCGCTTCGGCCGCCGTGTCACCCCGAGGTCAGTGGAACTGCTTCTGGAAAACAAATGCACGGAACTCGGCTTTGCCAAGCACATTACACCGCACAAGCTGCGCCACAGCTATGCCACCCATCTGCTCAAAGGCGGCGCCGACCTCCGCAGCATCCAGGAGATGCTCGGCCACGCTGACATATCCACAACAGAAATCTATACACATGTCGCTGATTCACAGCTGTTTGAAGGGTACCGGAAATTCCATCCGGCAGCTCTGGAAGGAGATCTAGGCAATGACAGAAAGAAAAAATGAACGATTCAGAAGAATCTTCACCATTGTGGTTGATTCATGGGGATTCGGCAGCGCACCGGATTCATATCTTTACGGTGATGAAGGCGCCGACACAGTCGGCCATATCGCTGAAAGCGTTGAATCGTTCAATCTGCCGAATCTGCAGAAACTCGGCACATTCAACCTCAAGCACATCCGCCATATTGATCCGG
>JAUNJW010000218.1 GCA_030533035.1 Erysipelotrichaceae bacterium | reverse complement strand
CGGATGACAGCTGCCGAGCGGATATTGTCCATATGTTTATATAGATCTTTCAGCGTCTGCCGGGCTTTCTCCTGGTGTTCTTCTCTTTTCGCTTCAATGTCACTCATGATGCCTTCAGTTTACCATGAACACGCCTGCTACGGCGGATGCCGGATGATAATTAAGAACATTAAATTTCAGAAAGAAACTGAATCCTGCAGCAGAACAGATCCGGCCGCATTGACACTCTTTCTGATTGAATATATCATTTCCGCATAATCCGGCGGCTGAAAACAGAACGGACGCCGCAGGGAGGAACCATGGCAAAGAAAGAAGCCAAGACGAACGCGATGCGGATGCTGGAAACAGCCGGCATTGCCTATAAAGAACATACATATGACACCGAAGACGGCGCCATCGACGGCGTTTCGGTCGCACTTAAGTGCGGGGAAGACCCCGAGCAGGTTTACAAGACTCTTGTCACCCAGGCGGACACCCGTGACTATTATGTCTTTGTGGTTCCTGTCGGCATGAAGCTGGATCTCAAGGCGGCAGCCCGGGCAGCCGGGGTGAAATCCGTCGAAATGATTCCCCAGAAGGATCTGCTCAGGATCACCGGCTACATCCATGGCGGCTGCAGTCCGGTCGGCATGAAAAAACAGTTTCCGACGGTGTTCGATGAAACTGTTGTTCTGTTTGATTCCATTATGGTTTCCGGCGGCCGGGTAGGCGTGCAGGTGGAAGTGAATCCCGATGATCTGCTGAAGATCACCGGCGGCACCGTGGCGGCCATCACCCGTGAGGACTGATCAGTTCTTCTTCCTTTTTAACAGAATACACAGCAGCACGGCGCAGGCAAATCCGCTCATGTCCAGCAGGACATCCGCAATCATGCCGGCCCGCTCGGGGACGAAAAGCTGAATGGTTTCGTCTGCAGCCGGGACACCGATCATCCATAAACAGATACATAAGGCATCGCTCTTCAGAAGCGGTGTTTTTTTCTGGGCGTTGAAGACAAGGGCGCCGAGAACCGCGTATTCTGTGAAATGGGCTGTTTTGCGGATGAAATGATGGGCTGATTCATAGTCGATTTCCAGTCCGGCGCGGGCCAGAAAACCGAAAACAGCCTCTGTCAGCGACCCTGAAACACGGCTGGAATCATCGCCGCTCTGCAGCGACCACGCAAAGATGATCATTGTCCAGACAATGACCGCGGCCCACAGATATTTCTTAAAAGATATAGTAGATTTCATTGACTTTATCCTGTGCTATAATACTCCAGTATGAGCAGGAAACGCATTTTTGATTTAATCCAGATTATCGGCGGAACTTTTATTCTCGCGGTTTCGGTTGAGTTTTTTATTCTGCCTTACAATATTCTTTCCGGCGGCGTCGCCGGTATCGCGGTCGCGCTGGAACCGTTCTTTCACATTGACAAGACACTGTTCGCCAATGCCGCGGTGCTCTCACTGCTGATCGCCGGCTGGGCGGTTCTCGGAAAGGATTTTGCCCGCAATACCCTGATCTCATCACTCTGCTATCCGGTCTTCACGACAATCCTGGCCCGCCATCCGGCGGATCTGACAATCGACCCGCTGCTGGCTTCCTTCTATGCCGGACTGCTCGGCGGCGTCGGCATCGGCTTTGTCATGAGAACAGGCGCCAGCACCGGCGGCATGGATATCCCGCCGCTGATTCTTCACAAGCTGACCGGGATGAAGGTTTCAACCCTGGTCATGATCACCGATGCGCTGACTGTCATGCTCGGCATCCTGGCCTATGATATCAACGCTGCCCTGCTGGGATTGATTTCCGTCATGGCTTCCGGTTTCGGCATCAGCCGTGTGCTTGAGGCAGGCCGGGGCATCAAGGTCAAGAATGTGCAGATCATTTCCGAGAAATGGGAAGAGATCCAGGCGGCGATCCGCACTGACATCAACCGCGGCACGACGATCTTCGACTGCCAGGGCGGCTATACGGGCAAACCGCGCAAGATGATTCTCTGCGTCGTGGCGGAAAGACAGTACACTGCTCTGACCGCCGTCATCCAGGCGATCGATCCCCATGCCTTTGTCATCATCACCGATACGTCCGACATGCTCGGGGAAGGATTCACATATTCTTCACCTAACATCTGAGGCGTTTTTTGCCGACTATGTTATAATACCATGCGTATCTTCCTGCGGGGATACGCATTATTTCATACAGGAGGTTGCCTATGATTGAGTGCTCCCATGTATATAAAAAGTATAAAAACGGCACCAATGCCCTGTACGATATCAACGTTTCTGTTGAACAGGGCGAGTTCATATATATCATCGGACCGACAGGTTCCGGCAAATCCACGCTGATCAGGCTTCTTGACGGCGAAGAGATCCCGACCAAGGGAACAGTCAAGGTGGTCGGCATTGACGTCGGCTCACTCAGAGCTTCGCAGATTCCGATCTACCGCCGCAACATCGGCGTTGTTTTCCAGGATTATAAGCTCCTGCCGACAAAGACAGTCTTTGAGAACATTACCTACGCGCTTGAAGTCATCAAGATGAAAAAGCCCCAGGTCAGGGCAAGAGCCAAGGAAGTCATGGGCGTTGTCGGCCTGAGTGAAAAGGGGAATGCTTTTCCGCATGAACTCTCCGGCGGCCAGCAGCAGCGTGTCGCCATCGCCAGAGCCATCGCCAACCGCCCCAAGGTACTGATCGCCGACGAGCCGACCGGCAACCTTGACCCCGGCAAATCCGATGAGATCATGGATCTTCTGGAAAGGATCAACCGCAAATTCGGCACAACGATCCTGATGGTCACCCATGATCTGACCCTGGTCAACAAACACCGCAAGCGCACGGTTGTCCTGGAACACGGACACATCGTCGCCGACCTTGCGGAAGGAGGCTATGTCCGCCATGATCAGTAGACCCATTAAAGAAGGATTCCGCGGTGTCGGCAGACACTGGGGAATGACATTTTCATCCGCCATCGCGGTGACAATCACCCTGACGATCATCAGTATTTTCCTGATCTTTTCCTGGCATCTGCACACATTCACCAAGAGTGTGGAATATGCCATGAAGATCGCGGTCCTGATCGACGGCTCGCATGAAAGCGCGGCGGCCGAGAATCTGATCAAGTCAGAAATCGGAAAGATTGAAGGGGTCAAATCCATTGAATACTCCAGCAAGGAGGATGAATTCGCCTATTATCTCGAACAGTACAGCGATCAGAGCATCAAGGACGCCATGGCCCCGTTCGGCGGTGACAACCCGATGCGCGACGCTTTCTATGTCGAGGTGGAAGACGGCGCCCTGATCCAGAATGTCGCCTCGCAGCTGCGTGAAATCAACGGCGTCGCTGAAGTTGACTACGGCGGCCAGACAACCATTGACGTTGTTTCGGCCATGGAAACCATCCGCCGTTTCGGCGCGATCTTTGTCGCGGCCCTGAGTGTTCTCGCGATCTTCCTGATCCAGAATACAATCAAGCTGACAATCGGCGCCCGCCAGGATGAAATCACGATCATGCGCAATGTCGGCGCCACCAACGGATTTATCCGCGCGCCGTTCGTTTTCGAAGGCATGATCATCGGCTTCCTGGGATCCATTATCCCGATCGCCCTGACGATCTACGGTTATTTCACACTGTTCGCGCACACCCAGGGTGTGATTTTCTCAAGCCTGTTCCATCTGGAACAGCCCATTCCCTTTATTCTCTATATCGCCGGCATCCTCGCTGTCACCGGCATTCTTGTCGGCTTCATCGGCAGCTGGCTGTCAGTGACCAAGTATCTGAGGTGGAAGAGATGAAACGGCTGCTGAGTTTGCTGATGGCCCTTTCGGTAGGGGCCATGGGTTTATGGATCATGCCGGTTTCGGCCGAGCCTGATTACACCGACTCTGATTACTGGGAAGGCAAGTGTACGCCGACATACAAGCCGGAAGACAAGGAAGCCTGCGAAGCTTACAGGCAGTATGTCGCCGCCCAGCGCGATGATCTGCAGAAGCGTCTGGACGAAGTGGAAAGCCAGAGGGCGGCCGTCAAGGCGGATCTGGAAACCTACGCGGCCCAGATCAGCGGCTACCAGGCCCAGATTGATGAAC
>JAUNJW010000217.1 GCA_030533035.1 Erysipelotrichaceae bacterium | reverse complement strand
ACGCACTGCAGAGGTGCCAGTGATCCTTTTTCATATTTGCTGTAATTGCTGAGAATAAGTTCCCTGCCTTCAGCTTCTTCCGCCTTGAACAAGGCAGGCACGGTTGAAAGATTTATGAGGATGCACAGGCTTTCTTCCCCGTCTTTTCTCACATAACCGATGAGATCCGGATCATTGATAAGAATTTCCTCGAAGTCACCTGTTTCAAGAACCGGATATTTCCTTCTGATCTGCGCCAGTTTTTTAAACCAGTTCAGAACAGAATCCTCATCCTTTTCCTGAACCTCCACATTGACGGTTTCATAATCCTCATGCACCGGCAGCCACGGTACACCGCTGGTGAATCCCGCGTTCTTTTCTGTGTTCCACTGCATCGGGGTTCTGGCGGAATCCCTGGAGAATTCATGGACACAGGCAAGGGCATCTTCTTCACTGAGACCTTCACTCAGGGCGAAGGCATACTGGCCATGGGAGGAAATATCGTTGTAGCAGTCAATGGACGGCCAGGCAATGTTTTCAAGCCCCAGCTCCTGTCCCTGGAAGAGGAACGGCGTTCCTCTCAATGTCATCAACAATGTCCCCATTGCCTTGGCAGCCAGTTTTTTGTCCGCATTTTCCGGGAAGAAATGATTTACACATCTCGGCTTGTCATGGTTCTCAAAGAAGGCAGGATACCAGCCGTTGTCCTTTGTGGCGGCCTGCGAATTGCGCAATGCTCTCTTTAAGTCGCAGACAGTCCAGGGATCCGGCTTGCACCAGGTTTCCACACCCTTGAATTCAAGGTTGATGTGGCTGAATTCAAACAACATGTCAAAGGCGCCGTCTTTTCCGACCCAGTATTTCAGTTCATCGGCGCTGACACCGTTGGCTTCCGCGACAGTGAAAATATCATGGCCTTCGGATACTTCTTTTTTGAATTCATGGAGATAGTCAAGAATGCCCGGCTGGTTGGCTGTCATGTCATGGACAGACACCATGCCGTCATCGCCATCCGGTGTGCCGTCTTTGAATTCATCCGGCTTCTTTATATATGTAATGGCGTCAACACGGAATCCGCCGGCACCGAGATCCACCCAGAAATTGGCCGCGTCATAGAGCGCTCTTCTGACTTCGGGATTGGCCCAGTTGAGATCCGGCTGCTGGTATGCGAATGTGTGGAGATAATACTGTTTTCTTTCCTCGCACCATGTCCAGGCACTGCCGCCGAAGATGCCTCTCCAGTTGGTCGGCTCCGTTCCGTCTGCTTTGGCATCACGCCAGATATACCAGTCGCTCTTCTGATTGTCTTTTGATTTCTTCGATTCAAGGAACCAGGGATTCTGGTCCGAGGAATGGTTGAATACCAGGTCAATGACAATCTTTATATTTCTCTTTTCCGCTTCCCTGAACAGTTCCTTCATTTCTTCCATGGTTCCGTAGGAAGGATCCACACTGCAGTAGTCTGCGATGTCATAGCCGTTGTCGACCATCGGCGATTTGCACACGGGAGTCATCCAGACAGCGCCGACGCCAAGCTCCGCCAGGTAGTCAAGCTTTTGGATAATGCCGGCTATTGTTCCGGTTCCCTGCCCTTTTGTATCAAGAAAACTCTTCGGATATAATTCGTAGACAATTGTTTTCTGCCACCACTTCATGATCTTTTCCTCTTTCTCTTACTGACATCTTATCAGAATCCGCGGATTAAAGCGCTTTCGGATGTATCCGTTTACAGCCCAGACAAAATGTAAATATTTTCTGAAAATGAATTGAATAGTTTTCAAAACAGGTTTATAACAGAGTCTGTACAAGGAGGTACAAAGCTATGATGAAAGACTTGTATATCAGACAGACAGTCGAACATCTGAATGGTCTTGACCGTCCGAGAGTTGCACTCGCGGCGGAAGGAAATACTGATTCATTCAAGGTGGGTGACGAGGTAAGACTTGTCAGTAAGGACGGCAGATACTGTTTCCTGACTGAAAATGAGCGTATGATTCCGGCCGACATCTGCGCAAATGTACCGCAGGAAGAAGCCAGAAAGCTTGCCTTTGTCAGAGCAGCGTTCGCGATCCGCAGAATTGCCGGCAATGTTATAAAAGCAGAAATGAAAAATCCGTATTCCCTGGTCCACCACGGAACCTCGGAATGGTGCTATATTCACTGATCAGATCTTACCGTCCTGCCTCAAAAGCAGGACTTTTTCTTTTCCGCAATCACTGTACAATATCTGTGGGAGAGGATCATTATGAACCAGACAGAACGCATTCAGAAAATGGAAGCCGCCATGGACCGTGTATACAAAGCTGTGAAGAACTGCCAGAAAGCACTGGATCAGTTCGCTTCCCTTGAAAAGGACATAGACATGCTCAATGAGTACTACATGGACGGTGAATGGCGCAAAGACTATGAGGACGATGAAAAAGGAAAGCTGCCAAAAACTCTGAAAAGAGGCGTGCTTTCCCAGGACGCGCTGTTCGATCTTCTTGAAGAGAGCGATCAGTTAAGAAAAATCCTTGTGGCGCTTGATGAAGAGGAGGAAGACTGAAAAAGGTCTTCTTTTCTTTTTCAGAAGACCCTGCAGTATGAATGTTTATTCTGCTTTAAATACGTACCCGTCAGGCGGAATGTCCAGCTCTTTGGGATTGTAGACCGTTTTGACGAACGTGATTGTTTTCAGCTCCGGATCATAGACAATATCTGTTTCAAAATCACTGCCGTTTTCATAGATCCAGTATTCATTCTTAACAACGTCTCCGTCATTGTACATTGTATTGATCTGCCCTTTGAACTTATTGTCATGATAGATCAGCTCAAAGCGCAGAAGACTGCCTGTTTCCACATCGCCGTACACAAGGAGTTTTGCGTCGTCCTCTTCATTGACAAAGACGTTTTCCTTCAATGTAAGATCATTTTCAACCGTCGGGGTAACATTGCGGTCCGTCAGTCCGGCATAGCCTGTCTGCTCAATGATTTCCTGGCCGTCATCGGATAACATGAATTCAAGCATTTTATTTACATACGGTTTATCATTTGACGCCAGGGTCGCAGCCACCAGGCTGACTGTGGCAGGATATGTGCCGTTTTTGATATTTTCCGCGGTCGGATAAATACCGTCGACCGCAAGGATTTTGACATTTTCCTCCTGGTTCAGACCGGTCAGGAAATACTTGAACGTATAGCCGAGAGCGCCCTTTTCATCGTTGTACTGTGCCACTTCAGTAACAATTCCGCCCATCGGCCCGATATTGACGATATCAACTGTCTTGGGATCAGCCATGGGGACATCGCCCATGAACCACTTCATCGCCACCTGGGAACCGGAGTTTTCCGGTCTCTGGAACGCCACGATTTTCTGGTTCTTACCGCCGACATCCTTCCAGCTTGTAATATCTCCATGGTAGATGGAACGGATTTGATCAGATGTCAGGCTGTCCACCGGATTGGACGCCTGGGTAAAGAAGACAAAGGCTTCTCTGCCGATCGGCATTGTCACAATCTGCTCATTGGAAAGTGCCGCGTCATTTTTCTGTGCCTGGGAAGGACGGGCGCCGATCAGGATATCCACATCACCCCTGATCAGCCGGTCATAACCCTGAACGGTATTTGTGAAACTCACATATTTCCCATTGCAGAAATAGACCTCCATCAGCGAGTAATCATCATCTTCAAAGTCCCTGCTTTCCTGTTTTTCTTCCGCCTGTTTTTTATAGTCCGCTTCGATTGCGCCGATGTTTTTATAGGCGGCCAATGCAAGAGCGCTGTAAACCGGATAGCACGCCTCGGCGCCATCGAGCACCGGCATGTCCTCTTCGTTTTCTATGATCAGGGATGCCTCATGATCGAGTTTGTACAGTTTTTCTGAATCATAGACATGGTAGCCGGTGAAATCTGTTGAGGACCAGCCGTGCATATAATCGAACCCATGGCCGAGATATTTTTCATTGTTGCTCTTGTTGGAACGGTCAATTGCCAGATATACCATTGCAATGGCAAGAATCACCAGAAGAGTATTCCTGATGGGATGTTTCTTTTTTGTTCTGACTGCTGTTTCGCTCATAAACTGTATTTCCTTTGCTGTATGTCAATTCACTGAATGCCAAGCTGCCGCATGTACTCTCTGATTA
>JAUNJW010000216.1 GCA_030533035.1 Erysipelotrichaceae bacterium | reverse complement strand
GTTTTGACTGATTTGAGATATACTGAATGAAACCGAAGAAAAGGAAGAGTAAGGCAGGAACCTCTTCAACAAGAGAGGAGCAGATCCGGTGAAACTGTTCTGAAGTATGGACTGCCCGAATGCACCTTGGAGGGTTTCCCTGACATGTAGGGGAGAACGTAGTGCTGCGTTAAAGCTTTGAGAAGAAAGAAAAGTGGAACCACGCTGAGGCGTCTTTTTGTCAAGGCGTTTTTTATTTGGGAGGAGAAAATGATCAGACTTTACAATTCCAGAACACTGAAAGTAGAAGACTTTGTACCGATTCATGAAGGCCATGTGGACATGTATGTCTGCGGACCGACCGTTTACAACTATGCCCATATCGGCAATGCCAGACCGATGGTTGTCTTCGATGTGCTCAAGAGACTGTTTGAGGCGGAAGGCTATTCTGTTACTTATGTTTCCAACTTCACTGACGTTGACGACAAGATCATCAACAAAGCTGCGGAAGAAGGCACAACCGAAGCTGTGATTGCGGAAAGATATATCGATGCCTATCAGCAGGTCAGAACACAGCTGAATACTGAACTGCCTGATATCACACCGAGAGTCACTGAGACAATGGACCAGATCATTGACTTCATCGATCAGCTTGTCAAAAAGGGCAATGCCTATGAAGTGGATGGCGATGTTTATTTCAGCGTGGAAAGTGTTCCGACATATGGAGAGATCTCCCACCAGAAGCTGGATCATCTGGAAGCAGGTGCCAGAATTGAAACAAATGATCAGAAGAAGAATCCGTATGACTTCGCTCTCTGGAAGAAGACGGACATGGGTATCAAGTGGAATTCACCCTGGGGTGAAGGCAGACCCGGCTGGCATACAGAATGTGTTGTCATGATCAATGACAACCTCGGCGGAAAGATCGATATCCACGGTGGAGGCATGGACCTTAAGTTCCCGCACCACGAGAACGAAGCAGCCCAGCAGGAAGCTCTCCATGGCAATCCTCTGGCCAATTACTGGATCCACAACGCAATGGTAAATATTAACGGTGAAAAGATGTCCAAGTCTCTTGGCAATACCATGTGGGCCAAGGATGTTATCGCCCAGCTTGGCACCAATCTGACAAGATGGCTTGTTTCGAGTGTCCATTACCGCAAGGAGCTCAACTTCTCTGATGAAACCGTTGAAACAGCCCGCAAGGAACTGGAAAAGGTTATGACACCGTTAAAGCAGGCGGATATCAAGGCGGCACTGGCTGGTGCCGATCTCGGTGAAGCTTATGATGAAGCGGCATACCGCGCATTCCTTGACGCGATGGATGATGACATGAACACACCGAATGCCTACGCTGTGATTTTCGATACAGTTAAAAAGCTCAACCAGACACTCAGACAGAGAGAAGTAGATTTCGCGGCCGCCGGTTCTTACCGCAATGCCGTTGAAAAGATGCTCAACATTCTTGGTATCGTAGTTGAGAAACCTGTTATCACAGAAGAAGACAAGGAACTGTTCGCAAAGTGGAATGAAGCCAAGAAGGCAAAGGACTTTGCCACAGCGGATATTTACCGCGGACAGCTGAGTGCGAAAGGACTTCTCTGATGAGTCCCAATGAGTGTTCAGGCAGAACACTGGCATTTTTAGGAGATGCGGTCTGGTCCCTGTATGTCAGGGAATCCCTGATTGTAAACGGTCAGGGAAAAGGCAGCACCCTTCAGAAAATGAGTATTGCCTATGTGTCTGCCAAAGCACAGGCTCACATCTACGAAGTGCTTCATGAAAAGAACTTCTTTACAGAAGAGGAAGAAGAATACTACAGAAGGGGACGCAACGCCAATGGCGGTGCAGTCCCCAATCATACAGATGTTCAGACTTACCGGATGTCAACCGGCTTTGAGGCGATCCTCGGAGCCCTGCGTTTATGTGGAAAAGAGGAAAGAATCCGGGAAATCTGGGAAGAAACTGGGAAGTTTTGGGAGGTTTAGTCATGGCACAATATGTATACGGGAAAAACGTTGTCAGGCAGATGCTCAATGACAAGACCGAAATCAAAACGATTTATCTGGCAATTGAGGACCGCGAAATCTCCTCCCTTGCCGCAAGAAATCACGTTTCCATCAAAAAGACCGACAGAAAGGCACTGACCCGGATGACCGGCACTGACCGCCATCAGGGCATCGCCGCCATGATTGATGATTACAAAACGTATTCAGTGGATGAACTTGTCAATTCTGTACCGGACGGACAGTACGGCCTGATCATCATGCTGGATGAACTGGAGGATCCCCATAACCTTGGCGCGGTTCTGAGAACTGCCGATGCGATCGGAGCCACCGGAGTCATCTTCAAGAAAACACACGCAGTCGGTCTGACGCCGACAGTGGCCAAAGTCAGCGCCGGCGCAATCGACACAGTAAAATGTGCCGCGGTCACCAATCTTTCCAGGACACTGGAAGATCTCAAGAAAAAAGGCTACTGGGCAGTCGGCGCGGATATGGATGGACAGGATTACCGGACAATCAACTATGATTTCAATACCGTTCTGATTATCGGCAATGAAGGAAAGGGTATTTCAAGACTTCTGTCAGAAAAATGCGACTATGTTGTCTCGCTGCCGATGATCGGCAAAATCTCTTCCCTCAATGCCAGCGTCAGCGCCGGAATACTGATGTATTCCATCTATGACAAACGGCATCCCGTTAGATAGCGGGGTTCATGTCAAAAACAACCGAAAAAGAAAACACTTATGAGCTTCTCTATTTGAGCCGGCAGGGCAGTCAGACTGCTTATGAGGCTCTTTTTAAAAAGTATTACCGGCATCTGTATCTCCTCGTCCTGGAATGTGTCGCGAATGATGCCAGATATCGTTCATATCAGGATGACATCATGATTGAAGCCTGCATTGCATTCAATGAAGCGGTGGAAACATATCGTGATGACCAGAATGTCCGGTTTGTCACCTTTCTCAGTGTTGTCGCAGGAAAACGCGTCAGCAACGCCCTCAGACGGATCGCAATTGCCCATCGCCAATTTGGGGATTTCGTCAGCCTGGATCAGGAAATCGGCAGAGATGAAAACCTCTACGCTGTTAAGGCTCAGCGTGACTGTTTCAATGATCCTGAATATGTTATGAATTACCACGCGGCACAGGAAAGACTGAATGATACACTTCATTCTCTGAGTGAGTCTGAACTGGCTGCTGCCCGCTCATGGATGATCGGCGAAAGCTATCGGGAAGGGGCGGAAAGAAACGGAATCGCACTCAAAACCTGGGAAGGCAGACGTCTCAGGGTCAGAAAGAAAATCTGCAAGTCAGTTAAAGATGAATGAATAAGTGATATACTGACTCAGATAAAAGACGGCAGTAAAACCTGCCGTCGATTATAGAGGGAGACTTTGCATGGACAGAATTTTTCAGGAAGGCAGCTTCTTAATCCCCAAAAAAGAATATCTCTCAGTCTGGCCGGTGATTGCGGTGGATCAGTATACCTCCCAGCCGGACTATTGGAAGAATATAAAAGAAATCGTAGGAAACTCACCGAGTTCCCTGAACTGTGTTCTGCCGGAAGTATATCTGAATGAAGGCGACACATCACAGATTGAACGTATTCAGAAAACAATGCGGGAATATCTGAAGTCAGACATTTTTGAAGAATATCCTTCTTCTTATATCTATATTGAGCGTACTGTTTCTTCTGGAAAGGTCCGCAAAGGTGTTCTCGGCACAATCGATCTGGAATGCTATGACTACAAGGACCGCACTGATCTGCCTATCCGGGCAACAGAGAAGACAGTCATTGAAAGACTGCCTTCCAGAATCGCGATCCGTTCAGGAGCACCGATGGAGCTCTCCCATGTCATCCTTCTTTGCGATGACAGAAAGAAGCAGCTGATTGAATCCATAGATCCGCAGACGCTTCCGCTTCTTTATGATCTTGATCTGATGAGCGGCGGAGGACATATCAGAGGATGGCTTGTTGCAGGTAAAGACGCAGAGGCGTTCAATCAGAGACTTGAACAGTATTATAAGGATAAAGGGGACAGCACTTTCCTGTTTGCGGCAGGAGATGGCAATCACTCCATTGCGGCAGCCAGGGAAGTCTATCTTGAGCTGAAAAAGGCCAATCC
>JAUNJW010000215.1 GCA_030533035.1 Erysipelotrichaceae bacterium | reverse complement strand
CAACGGTCTGCACTTCAAAAAGAAAGACAGGCTGCGCCGCACGCAATGAAAAAGAGACCGGTCCGCAGTCAGATGCGGCATATGGTCTCAGTATTGTGTCACCGGATATTGAAATGCGGTGCTTAAATGCCCTGCTCAATTGTCAGTTCATATCCGTCGGCGACATATTTTGATTCAGTATATTCGACCGGAATACCGCCGTGTGTGCCCATGCGGATCCGTGAGATGACAGCGGTGTTTTTCTGCAGTTCAAACAGCTGCTTTTCCTGCTTTGTCGATATATGGGCAGAAATCTGTTCTTTGATGTGGTCAATTTCATTATTCCTGGTTTTCAGGAGCTGATAAAGAGAACCGGAATAATCATCCTGGTCCGTCACTTTCGCATCAAGGGATATATACGTCTCATAATATGTGACCGGACGGCTGTCCAGATAGCTCATCCGCACCAGCTTCAATACCGGCTGACCGACCGGGATTCCGAAGAAATAGGCAGCCTCAACCGGAGCGCCGGCATAGCCGCATTCAAGGACCCGCCTGTCTTTGCGGTTGTTTTTCTCCTCACCGTGAAATGACGACACAAACGATGTGCCCATTTTTTCCGGTTTCCGGCGGACTGTCGTGCCTTTGCCGCGTCTGCGTTCAATCAGTTCTTCGCGGGCAAGTTTTTCCATCGCCTGGCGCACAGTGATTCTGGACACCTCAAATTCATCCGATATTTCTTTTTCGCTTGGCATCAGGCTTCCGGCAGGATATTCCCCCTCATCGATTCTGTTTTTCAGTATTTCGAAGATCTGGCTCCAGAGGGGCCTACCGCCGATTTCATGATCCAGTTTCATCTCTTCCAATCCTCTGAAGCTGATTATATAACAGTTTTTTCATGGCGTTGTTTGTCTGTTATCTGTTTCTGACATATGCCTTGATGATTTTTATTTCCTCACCGGCCGCTGCGGGTCTTACCGTGTACTTCCCAACGGAAGCCGGAATAATGAATGTTTCCGCATAATGTACGGCATAGGGCTCAAACCTGCCGTCAGGACTTTCAATCACGGCAGCGCTGCCGTCCACAAGGTTGCAGATGTGGAACCCTTCACTGCTGTCATGGCATGTTTTCCCGCCGGATGTAAAGCGTCTTGTCTCAATGAATTCAAATTCATGCAGACCTGTTTTTTCCTCAGTGTAATCAGTTCCTTCATGAATGAGCTCTGTCTGATTCACCAGGTTGTTTCTGACCCAGCCTGTTGTTCTGTCCCACTGAATGTTTCTGAGACCGTCTTCAATATGGATCGGCCGCGGCAGGCCGTCCAGCCCGAGCCGGTCCCAGTCCCACAGCTTGAATGTGAAATTATACGGCGTCGCGCTGATTTCAAGAACCATCGTATCGGCAGCGGAACAGTGGACCGTTCCGGCCGGAATCAGGAAATGGTCATGTTTCTTTGCCGGAAATCTGTTTACGTATTTCTCAGCAGGGAACGGATACGCGCCTTTCTGTGCTTCATACAGGTCTTTTGCCATTTCCCCGGGATTGACGTTCTCTTTCAGGCCGAGATAGACGCCCGCGTTTTCACCGGTGTCCAGGATGTAGTAGCTTTCATCCTGGGTATATGTCATCCCGTAATGGGAACGGATATATTCAGTCAGAGGATGCACCTGCAGCGAAAGGTTCTGGCCGTCCATCGTATCGAGGAAATCAAAGCGGATCGGGAATTCCGCCCCGAACCGGCAGTAATTCTTCATGCCCAAAAGCTCTTTGGGCTGATAGAGAACCAGATCCATGGCCGGGATTTCAATTCTGACGTCACTGATCCTGAGATACAGGCTGTTTTCTTCCGGAACCCCGTCAAAACTCCAGGCATAATTCTTTTCTTCCGCCGGCAGGCCGCAGACTTCCTTCATCCACTGGCCGCCCCAGACGCCCGGATCGAAATACGGAACAAGCCGGAACGGCTGTGATGCAATCTGTTTCAGGCCGCAGCGGACCGCTTCCCCTGACGCCAGCTTCGGATTCCCTTTCCGGTTAGTATCGAGAAACCAGTCAATCTGTTCAAAGATCTCCATCTTCCGCTTGTCTGCGATTCTCCACTCCACGAAATAGCCGCGCTTGATTTTGCGCAGGGAATCCTCTTTATAGTTTGTCTGCCTGAAATTAGGCATTCCGGCCCGGTATCGCAGCTGGATTTCCCATCTTGCCAGATCGCAGTAAACAAGGGTATCCGCTTTTCTGACAAGACCTGCGCCGACGCCGAAAATGCAGATTCGGCCCGGCCGGTCTGTGTCCCTGCGCATTTTCTCAAGACGCCCCGCATCGATAAAGTCTTCCATTTTCCCGTAATACATGACGCCCCGGACCCTGTCGTCGGTCAGGAAGGGTTTCATCATTTCAGTCAGGGTTTCGTCGTCATAGAAAATCCCTGACCTCATCATCTGTGCCCGGGTAGCATTCCACTGCCAGGACGTGGTTTTCCTGCCGGCGCATCCGGACAAATACTTCCGCGATTTCATCCCTGTTTTCATAAGCGCTGACGGAAGCTGTGCGGATCACCGTTTCCGGGTATTTGTCATAATTTGAAATTCTCATATGTTTCTTTCCTCAAAAATAATCTCATCGCCATGTTTCTTCACGCGGTATCTGAATTCCCTTTCTTCCACGGCAGCGTAGTCGTGTCCTGCGTCTGATGGCCAGCAGGCGGAAATCCAGAGATCTTCGTTTCCTGTGTTAATGCTGCGGTGGGCATGATCGCCGTGGATATAATGCAGCGATCCGGGCTTCATTTCTTCCGCCCATGTTTTTCCTGACTCATCCATCAGAAGCAGAAGCCCCTGCCCTTTTGTGCACAGATAGAATTCAGCGCATTCCCTGTTTCTGTGGAAATGGCCTTTGGTCATATTGCATTCACCGGCTGAATACACCGGTTTCAGAATGGTCAGTCCCCAGCAGAGGCTGCCGGCTTTTTGATCTTCCGCTTCCGTGAATGTATATACTTCATACACAAGCGGATTGTCTGTCCTGGGATTCTCGTAAAGGTATGCAGTTTCTCTGTACTCTCTGACAGTTTTCAGGACCTTCTTTCCCTGCGGCAGGCCGAATCTGTCCAGGGTACAGGACGCGTTTCTGACTTCCATGGCTGTTTCCTCCCTTTTACGGTTCAAAATGTTTCCACAGTTCACTGGCGGTCTGCGGTTTTGAGACAAACAGAAACCTGTCCGGGTCCTTTTCAAACTGGGTATAAACAGGTATTCCGTCCTCGATGCCGAATTCGGTGTATTTCCGCGGTTTCTTTACGACGATGTCAGCCGAATGGCGGTAATGTTCATTCCTGACAAACTTTTTCTGACCATTGTCACAGATGTAAAACCATGCGATGCCCTTATGCCTTCTGACATCGGAATACTCAAATCCGTAATCGCGGACACACCAGGCGCCGAATGTCATGTTTTCTTCCGGATCCGCTGTGATGGCCGCATGGACCCAGCCCGGCGGCACAATGATGACATCTCCCGGTTCGCCATAGACCGCGAAGCATCTTCCCGGATCGTCGTTCCCGGATTCCTGCATGTAGATATACGCTGACCCTTTCCAGATTTCATAAACTTCGCAGGTTGACATGTCGCAGGAGGATGAGACCGCGTGGATATGCCCCTGTGAGCGGACTGTTTCGTTTCCCAGCAGCCCTTTTGAATAGGTGACGGCACCGTACAGAAGATTGCGTTCTTTCATTTCCAGCATGTCACAGAGCTTTCCGACGTCCATGGCAATGGAGTAAACAGTTTCCGGCCCGCTGCAGTCCGGATCAAGCAATGACGCCCGGATGGAATCCAGGCTGCGGTTTTCCGGTCTGGGGCCTTTGACGCCATCGCCGTAGATGAATCCCATCGGGTCGTATAAGGGATAAATCTCAAAGCCGGGATAAAAGATTCCGGTTTTCACGTCCTGCATCATCTCCATATGCTGTTCTCCTTTTCTTGTAAATATTATAATGTTATAACATTTACGCACTGAATATAGCTCTCCGGCATACCCGTGTCAATACATCCTTCCGGTGTGATCATGCCTCTGTCGGAAACCTGTCCGCTGAAAAAAAGAAGTCCCTGCGGACTTCCCTTCCGGAAACTGTGAATCACTCAGCTCTTC
>JAUNJW010000214.1 GCA_030533035.1 Erysipelotrichaceae bacterium | reverse complement strand
CGTCGAACTTGGTGACGCCAAGACCTGTCAGAGGCAGTGCCTCGGAGAAGGCCTGGGCAACGTTGACGCTATCCTGGCCGGTCATGGCGTCGACGGTCAGCAGGATTTCATCCGGCTCGACATTGACGTTGATGACCTGGAGCTCATTCATGAGCTCCTCATCAATATGCAGACGGCCGGCGGTATCGATGATGACTGTGTCAAAGCCGTTCTCACGGGCATAGATCATGCCTCTGCCGACGGTTTCCTTGGCGCTCTTTTCAACGCCGAGGGAATAGACTTCGACACCGATCTCATTGCCGAGGGTCTGCAGCTGTTCAATCGCGGCGGGACGGATGACGTCGGCGGCGATCATCAGCACCCTGCGGTTGTTCTTTTCCTTGAAGATCTTGGCAATCTTGGCTGCCGATGTTGTTTTACCTGTACCCTGAAGACCGACCATCATGATGGTGGTGACGCCTTCTTCTTTAAAGTTGACTGCGGCGTCTTCGGTTCCGAGCAGCTCAATGATCTGGTCATGGACAATCTTGACCAGCTGCTGGCCCGGCTCGACGGATGAGAGGACGTCCTCGCCTCTCGCTTTTTCACGGATGTCATCCAGGAACTGCTTGACGATCCGGTAGTTTACATCTGCTTCCAGGAGTGCCAGACGCACTTCCTTGAGCATATCTTCCATATTCGCGTCTGTCAGTGTGCCCTTGCCGGCCACATTGCGCATCGCTTTATTCAGTCTTTCACTCAATGAATCAAAAGCCATATTTTCACCTCGCTGAACAGTACTATATTACCATACCGCAGAGGTGTACAGAAAACTATTGCGCTTCCCTGACCAGGCTGACTTTTTCACCGATCAGGCGGACATGCGGTTTCCCTTCTTCCGAGCGCGTCTCGATTCTGCCCCTGACAACAAGAACGCTGCCCTCATGCCAGGACGCCGCGCATTCCTCGGCAATGCCGCGCCAGACGTCAATGACAAACCGGTCCGTTTCAAGATTTCCAGTCTCAGTCCTGAACGGCCTTTCGGTTTCAAGGGTGATGGAGCAGAAGTTTTTTCCGTTGATCCTCTGGATGGATGGCGTGCCGACCTGGCGGCCGACCATTGTAAATGTCGCAAGCATATGATTACCTCTATGGGTATTTATATAGAAAAAGAAGAACCGGTTCAAAACACGGAAAATGCCGGAAGTGAGAAAAAAAGCAGATTTGCATACGACAAATCTGCATATTTCACTTCCGTGCGGCAAAAAAGCTCATCATCAGTTCAGATGGAAGAACCGTTTCAGCTTTCTCTGAAAGCGCATATGGCGCTGTGCCTTTTTCAGATCCCTGGCCCACTTGCAGGAAGGGCCGCATCCGCTGCAGTCGCCGCTGCAGGAATCCAGGCCGTTTTCAGCCAGATATCTGATACAGACATATACCATGGCAATGACTGCCGCCAGGGTGATCAGTGTTCCTGCATTCATCGCATTCCCTCCTCTTCTGCATTAATCTTAACGGTTCAGCCGCCAAAGTCAATTAGTTTGCACTAACCTGTATGCAAAAGAAAGCGCAGCATACGCTGCACTCTTTTGTTTTTACGGTTTGATGTAGACGTCGCGCGGCTTGGAGCCCTGGGCCGGACCGATGACGCCATCCTGTTCCAGGGCGTCGATCATTCTGGCAGCGCGGTTGTAGCCGATGCCGAAGCGTCTCTGCAGAAGCGATGTGGAGGCTTTCTGGGCCTCGATGACATAGTCCCTGACTTCCCTGTACATCGGGTCTTCATTGACGCCGACAATGCCTTCATTGCCATCCACGCCGTCGAGCATGACGAAGTGGTCGTTGTATTCAGGGGCGCCGTTCTTCTTGACGTCGTCGGTGATTCTCTGCACTTCCTCATCGGTGACAAAGACACCCTGGACACGCATCGGGGCATTCTGGCCGATCGGCATGTAAAGCATGTCGCCGTGGCCGAGCAGTCTTTCGGCGCCGACATGGTCAAGAATAGTTCTTGAATCGGTGCCGGAGGAGACGGCGAACGCGATGCGGCTGGGGATATTGGCCTTGATCAGGCCGGTGATGACGTCGACGCTCGGACGCTGGGTCGCGACGATCAGATGGATGCCGGCGGCTCTGGCCAGCTGGGTGATTCTCTGGATGGAAGTTTCAACTTCTTTTCCGGCGACCGCCATCAGGTCGGCAAGCTCGTCGATGATGACAACGATGTACGGCATCATCTTCGGCGCCGGCGAGCCGTCGGGATTGGGCTGGCCGTTCTGGGCTTTGACCTTCTCGTTATAGACTTCGATGTTTCTGACGCCGCAGGCGGAGAAGATGTTGTAGCGCTCGTCCATCATCTGGACGATGACCTTGAGGGCGGCCGACGCCTGGGTCGGATCGTTGATGACCGGTCCGATCAGATGGGGAATATCCTGGTAAGGCGTGAACTCAACCTTCTTCGGGTCAATCAGCAGCATCTTCACTTCATCCGGCTTTGTTCTTAACAGCAGCGAAGTGATGATGGAATTCATGCATACAGACTTGCCGGAACCGGTAGCGCCGGCGATCAGCAGATGCGGCATCCTGTCAAGCCGGCAGGTCACCGCTTCGCCGAGCAGGTCCTTGCCGACGACAAACAGGAGCTTGCGGTCCTTGTCCTTCTGGGGGATCATACGGAACAGCTCGCGCATGCGTACCGGCGTGCTGGAGACGTTCGGGATTTCAACGCCGACGGCATTGCGGCCGGGAATCGGCGCTTCGATTCTGACGTCGCGGGCAGCCAGCTGCATCTTGATATTGTCCGCCAGGCCGAGAATCTTGGAGACCTTGACGTTGACGTCAGGACGGATTTCAAACTGGGTGACCGACGGACCGATATGGGTGTCGATCAGCTGGGCTTCGATATCGAAGTTTCTGAGAATATGAATCAGCAGCTCGCCCTTCTCAGCGGCGGCCTGTTCATTTTCCGTATTGGCGCTGGAGCGGGCAACCGGATCCAGCAGTGTGTTGGCGTTGGGCATCCGGTACGGTCCCTTGCGCTTTTTGACGGGCGGCTGGGCCGGTTTCTGCGGAACAGGGGCAGGAGCCGGGGCCGGTGTGACTTCGGCAGCGGGCTCGTAAACAGGCTCCGGTGCCGGTTCCTCATAAGCCGGTTCCTCGAATTCCATTTCCTCCTGCTCATAGACAGGCTCCTCAGGTTCTTCAAACGGTTCCTCGATATAGGACTGCCGCTTGCTGAGATAACGGCTGTCAATCAGCTCGTCCACGTTGATAAAGACGGATTCCTTTGAGGAAATCACCTTGCCGGGAATCTGGACAACCGGGATTTCTTTTGTCGGCCCGTCTGCCCGGATGTTGTAGAGCGTTCTGACAACCGGCTCCGTAATCTCTTCTTCAGGCTCATACGGTTCCGGCTGGGGAAGAACCGCCATGTCCGCCGTATTCGAAATGCCTTCATCCACGCGGATGTCCGCCATCTTCCTTTCCTTGTGCTCGCGGATCATGTTCCAGAGATTGACCGGTTCTTTCGGTTCCGGCTCCTCCTCGGGCTCCGGTTCAGGTTCCGGCGCAGGCTTTCTGCGCTTTCCGCTTTCCGCCGGGGCAGCTTCCCTGCTTTCCGGCGTCTTCAGGAAATCAAAGACAGTCTGTCCCGCCTTTTTATAGACGTCCAGGGATACCAGCAGCAGCGCCGAGATGATAAACATCACGGCAATCACAAGGATTGTGCCGGGTCTGCCGAACAGCATTGAGCATAATGAATACAGCAGCGTGCCGAAAAGGCCGCCGGACGCGTTGACTGCGGAATCTGCGGCGAAATAGTCCTTGTACAGGGCAACCATGTCGATGAAAGGTCCCCATCCGGTTGTGCAGTCATGAATGTCCGCGAAGGTGCAGAGCATCATAATGGCGCAGGCAATCAGGATGACAGGCAGCGGGTTTTTCTGTTCCACGCCATGTTTCCTGTTCATCATATTCATCAGGATCTGGCCGACCATAAGGCCCAGTACGATCCAGAACAGATTGCCGAAGAGATATCTCTGCAGATTGTAAAGGAAGAGCCCCACCACTCCGGCCTTCATGATTCCGACCAAAATGACAGCAGAAAGGATCACAACAGTGATCCATTGTCTGAGCTCTTCGTTTTGTTCTT